>JAOZJV010000028.1:0-11536 GCA_029935695.1 Candidatus Krumholzibacteriia bacterium
AACGACGACCGTTTCTCTTCCGTAAGCATTGCCGGCCACAGTCAGGGGGCCCAGGTGGGAATGAGAGCGGCCTGGCTGTCCGGAGCCGATGGCTTTGTTTCCCTGGCGGGACCCGGACGCCCCATTTTGGAAGTTCTGAAGGAGCAGTTGCACGATAGCCTGAGCATCCGGGTCCGGGTCAAGGCCAATGCCATAATTGACGCTCTGGCCAAGGATCGTTTGGTGCCCGACCCACCCACGGAACTGACAATCATTTTTCGAACGTCGATCCAGGAGTTTCTTATTTCCTGGCAGCATCAAAACCCACAACAGGAAATTGCCCGCCTGTCCTGCCCGGTGAGCATCATCCAAGGTCTGAATGATCTTCAGGTCAGCGAATTGGATGCCCAGTTGCTGCATGAAGCCAAACCTAATGCCACACTTCTGCTGCTACCGGGCATCAGCCATATTTTCAAATTCATTGAAGACGATAATCCGGTGGTGCACCAGATGGCCATGGCCAATCCGGACCTCCCATTCAGTCAGGATGCCATCGATGCAGTGGTTGCCCTGACGGCTCAGGCCGAATCGTTTCACAAGAAGTGGAATGCCGCTCTTGATCGAGTGGAAAAATACAATGCCGATGGTTGGGATGGCATCCGGCCCGAAGAGTATGCGCAGTTGCCTTTGGACTCCCGAATTTCAAGCTGGGCAATCAATCGTCAGCAGGCAGAAAGCAGCTACCTGTTTGGATTAGCCGATGGTGGTTACGCCACCGAAGGTCGCCTGGTCACCAGTGGCGATTATGATTGCGTCAGCTTCATGTACCGGTGCACGGAACTGGCCCGGGCCACCAGCAAACGCGATAACTATTCCTGGGCGTTGCGCGCCCGTTTCGCGGGGGCTGATATCGATTTGGTGGTGGGTTCGGACGGACGGGTGGACTATGACTGCCCCGAGCATCTTGACTACAGCTTGGACATGATCAGGTCGGGAATCTGGGGCCGGGATGTCAGCGCCGAAGTGGGCGCCACTGCCGATGATGCTGTGGGCACCTCACGTTATCCTGCCGAAAGTTTTGCCTGGATTCCTGCCGGCAGCATTGATCACACCCAGTTGAAGCCAGGTGATATTATCTGGCTTGTCCTCAACCCGGATGATAAGAAAGCCCGCAAATTGCGGGATGAATATGGGGTGGTTGTCGGGCATCTCGGAGTGATGGCCCAGTGTGGAGAAAACGATAAGCTGTGTTTGCTTCATGCCGCCAGCAGCGATCTGTCCGGGCAATACGAAGGTGGGCAAGTGGTCTCTGTTGATTTATCCGTCTATCTGGAGCAAGTGAATCGTTACGCAGGAATTTTTGTGACACGGATCGAATAAAAAATCGGGCGCCCCATGCAGGTGGGGCGCCCGGGAAAACCAGGATTCAGCCAAATATCCAGTTCTCAGTGTCCATGTCCGCCGCCTCCGCCGCCGCCATTGCCACCACCACCAGGTCCGCTGGCACTCATGATCTCATCAAAGGCTTCAACACTCAGGAACCGAGGCTCATATTCCAGGCCCGTGCGTTGCTCCCATTGAGGAACGTAGGCCCGCAAGTGATTGCCGGAACCTTCCAGCAGATGTTGGTAAACCATCTGCAGATCCTTGTAGTTGGTGTGGCTCATGTGTTCGATCAAATCAAGAATGTCGATCTCCTCAATGGCGCAGCCAACATAGAGGGCATCTTCAAGAGATTGGCTTCCTGATTCGATAAGCTCGGTGTAAAGAGCCTGCAAATCCTCATTGGTAAAAACACCAATGCCGTTGTCGCCCACGGGATCTTCAATGTCGTAACGGTCCAGCAGAATAAGCACCGCATCGGTGTGCACTTGCTCGCTGCCGGCAATGTTGGTGAAGATATTTGTGCCGTATTGTTCGTGGAAAGTAAGGTAAACATCATGGGCCAGTTTTTCTTCTTCCCGCATGAATTCAAGGCCATGGATTTCGGCAGGGGTGAGTTCTTCAAGGGCGATATTGCCAATGTTCACGCGCAGGGTTTCCAGATCAATTTCTGAATGGAAGTTGGATTGATTAGCGGACGAAAACTCGGAAGAATTATCACTGCAGCCGGCCACCAGCGTGGCGGCGATAACAGTCAGCATTAACAGGTATTTCATTATCTCTCCATCAGGTTAAGGAACGTGCTTTGCTCGGGATGTGATAAGCAACCCCTGTTCCAATCGCCGGTTGTTTTTGCCTTGTTTGTTAAGTTGCACAATAACAGGGTGTTGGTCCAAGTTGTTCTTTGAATGTAGCGTGTACCCTGTGGAACAGATCGCAGGCCTTTGCGAGAAGCAGGGTGTCTGTCGCAGGGAATTGCGAAGCCGTTCTTGGCAATAATCCATGGCTATTCTATAGTGAAAGCATAATGAAGATGACTTTGCCAATCCGCCGTTTTTTCTCACTCATGGGCCTGGCCCTTGTGGCGGGCATTCTTGTGACATCTTCTTTGAATGATTCCCGCAGCCGTATTGCCTCGGCAGAAAACATGATGGTCTCCCAGGGACGGGCCATTGCCGACATCGTGGCCGAAAGCAGCATCCATGGCATCGCTGCCTACAACCAGTGGGAAACGGAAGTATCCCGGCGGCTGATCAACAATGGCCAGTGGGTGGCGCGGGTGGACAGCACCCACGGTTTGCAGCAGGAAACTCTGGCCGAACTTGCAGAGGTGATGGGACTGCAGCGCATTCTGATTTTTGATCGGGACGGGAAAATGGAGATGTCCAGCCACCAATCGCCAGGCGGTGGCAAGGAAAGGGGAAACATTCCTTTTGAATATCTTGAGCCTTTGCTCAGCGGCCGGCAGAAGAGTCGCAGTTTTGGATTCCGCAGCTCACAGCGCACGGGGCAGAAGCGTTTCGCCGCCGGGGTGACTCGAGCCGGTGGCGGCGCCATCGTGGTGAACATCCAGGCCGAAAGCATGGGCAAGGTTCTCATGGAAGTGGGGCCCGGTCATCTGATCAAGTCCCTGGGTGAAAGCCAGGGTGTCAGGTACGTGGTACTGCAGAATGAAAATGGGATCCAGGCTTCGAGCACCAGCGCCATTGGCTTTCTTCCGCCGGGAGTAGACCCAGCCCTCAAGCCTCTGCAGGAGGGAAAGCCCTTCGCCACACGGGCTTTCGATTCCGAGTTGGGTGAAATTTTCGAATTGAACCGTATCATCGCCCAGTCCAACGGGGGCGAGGTGCTGCTCAGGGTGGGCTTTGATGGAAGTTTGCTGGAGCAGCTCAAAGACGACATCAAGCGGCGCACCAAAATGCGGGGGCTTATTTTCCTGGGCAGTATCATTCTGGCGACCTCTTTGATGCTGGCCTGGCAGCGACAGACCGTGCTGGACAAGGAAGTTATCAAAATTGGGCGTGAGTTGCGTGCCAAAGAGGAAGAGGCCCGCCGAGCCGGAAAATTGGTGGCCATGGGAACCCTGGCCGCCGGAGTGGCGCATCAAATCCGCAATCCTTTGAACACCATCCACATGATTTCCCAGCTGATGAACCGCCGGCCGGATCTGCCCGAAACCATGGGTGACCAGGTGGGGCACATTCGCGACGAGAGCCGGCGCATTGAAAACATTGTTCAGCAGTTTCTGGATTTTGCCAAGCCGCGGCAACCCAACCTGGAGTCTGTAGATCTGGCAGAGCTTGTTTCCGGGGCGGTAAGCGTTCAGTCTTCGGTGCATGAAAGCGATGGCATCGAAATGCGGGTTCGCACCGAGCCAACAGTGGCTGAGGTGGATCGCAGTTTCATGATTGAAGTCCTGGAAAACCTGATGCGCAATGCCGCGGATGCTCTTGATGGTCAGGGGATCATCGAGGTTACTTTGCAGAGTACGAACAAGGGAATCGAAATCGTCGTGGCGGACAGCGGCCCCGGCATTGACCCGGCCAACCGGGAACGTATCTTCGATTTGTATTTCACCACCCGTCGTGAAGGCACTGGTCTTGGCCTCAGCATCACGGCCCAGATGGTTTCGTCCATGGGTGGTCTTCTGGTGCTGGATGATGCACCGGGTATTGGCACTGATGGAGCACGTTTTGTTATTCACCTGTCCAAGAAAAGGAGCCAAACATGATCCCCGGGATCTTTCTGGTTGTTGATGATGAGAAAACACAAAGGGAAACCCTGCGCACAGTTCTGGAGTCCTGGGGACACCAGGTTCAGGAGGCCTCCAGTGGGCAAAAGGCTTTGGATCTTCTGGAGGGAAATCCCATTGATGTGATCCTGACGGATTTGCGCATGCCGGGCATGACTGGCCTGGATCTGCTGGGAGCGGCCAAGGAAGCCCGGCCGGATATTGATGTGATTGTGATGACGGCTTACGGCAGCGTTGAGGGAGCGGTGCAGGCCATGAAGGACGGGGCGGTAGATTTCATCACCAAGCCCATCGACCTGGATCAGTTGGAAATTGTCTTGCGCCGCACATTGGACCGCAAACGGTTGGTGAGGGAAAACAAAGTTCTGAAACGACGGCTGGAAGAATCGGTGCGGGGGTTCCGGCTCCTGGGTGACTCCGAAGCCATGCAGGCTGTTCTGGCCAAGGCTTCAAGGGTGGCCTCCACCGATGCGACAGTGCTGGTGCAGGGCGCAAGCGGCACAGGCAAAGAGTTGCTGGCCCAGTCGATCCATGATTTGAGCCATCGGGCCGAGGGGCCATTTGTGGCCGTCAACTGCGCGGCTTTGCCAGAGTCGTTGTTGGAAAGTGAACTCTTCGGGCATGTGAAAGGATCTTTCACCGGGGCCGACCGGGACCGTCCGGGACGGGTTCGCCAGGCCGAAGGTGGCACCTTGTTTTTGGATGAGATTGGTGATATCGCTCCCATTGTTCAGGTCAAGCTGCTGCGCTTTCTGCAGGACCGTCAATACACTCCGGTGGGATCGGAAAAACTTCACCAGGCCAGTGTCCGGGTGATCACTGCCACGCACCGCAATCTGCAGGAACGCATCGGCGAAGGAGAGTTCCGGGAAGATCTTTTCTTCCGGTTGAATGTGGTCAATCTGGAGTTGCCGACTTTGGCTGCCCGTCGTGAAGACATCCCCCAACTGGCTGCTCACTTTTTAGTGAAATACACCAAACGATATGAACGATCGGCCCGTACTTTCAGCAGTGAAGCCATGGCTGCCCTGATGGCCTACTCGTACCGTGGCAATGTGCGCGAGCTGGAAAATGTGGTGGAACAGGCTGTGGTTATGACCACCGGTGAAGTGATCCATCGTGACGATTTGCCGCCCATGGTGACTGATTCGAGCGGCGGAAATCAATCAGATGTTCTGTCGGCGGGTCAGGTCAACGGCGACCTGCCGGCCTGGATGGAAAAGCTGGAAAAAAGAATCATCATGGAAACCCTGGCCACCTTCGACGGCAACCAAAGCAGCGCCGCCCGGCACCTGGGTTTGACCGAAAGCGGATTGCGTTACAAGCTCACCAAATGGAAGGAATAATCCTTCGCAGGGTTTTGCGGGTGAATGTGTTTTTATCCGCTGAAGTTTGCGACAGTTCCTCCCGGTTCACTGGCTTTGATTTGTAACGTGTTGTAGATAAAGTTCTTAAAAAATACCCGGAGTTTGGTACGCAGGTTGCAGTATGCACCAGTAATACTGGGGTGGGGCTTTCAAAGGAGTGTGTCATGCGACACTGGATAATTCTAATTCTGGGAGTTTCGGTGCTCTTGCTGGGGTCAGGTTCTGCCACAGCTCAAGGTCCTGAGACACCCGACGATCCGGCTCAGGGCGTATGCCGGTTTTTGGACGAAGACGGCGACGGGTTCAATGACCTCGCGCCGGATGCGGACGGCGACGGTATCCCCAATGGACTGGATCCGGACTATGTTCGACCAGAAGACGGCTCGGGCCATCAACATCAGCACAGTTGGGCTGGGGGATTGTTCTCCAAAATGTTCGGTCTGGCGCAGATGTACCAGAACAACGGTCAGAACCATGGCATGGATTCCGGTCCCGGCATGAACTCGGGCTTTGGTCCGGGTGAAGCCGGCGGCAACAATTCTGCTGGTGGCGAAGGCCAGGCTCAACAGGCTGGTCGCCGAAGCGGCCGACGGTAATCGGGAAGGAAAACAATTGGCTCAAGTCAGCACCAACATAGTGACGGCGATGGTGCTGACTCTCCTGGGATTTTCCACGGGTATCGTTTCCGCAGCTGAAATCAAAGGCACTTTTACTCTGGGCACGGGATACCTGCAGCATCCTCTTGGTGTGGTGGAAGAGCCGGCCGCAGGCTACCTCTCGGAAGTTCTGCGGCTTTCCACCACCCTGGGTGAGGATGCAGACAAACTGAAGCTCGGGTATGAGGGTAATGCCAGTCAATTTGGAAACGAAACCAGTCTGGGCTCGGTGAAACACAGCCTGGGAGCAGAGTGGTTCCGCAACAAAGAAGATGGTAGCCAGAGTCTCAGCGCAGGTGTTCAGGGTAGTATCCGGCGGTATGTGGACTACTACACGATCTATGATTACGGCGAAGCTTATTCCTACTTTGCCATGAAAAAATACCTGGGCGACCGAACTCTCCTGAGGGGTTTCGCAGCCCTCCGGTACAGAAGTTTCGGGAGTCTGCCGGAAGAGACCTATCTGGAGCCTCACGGACGTCTGGAGCTGCAGCGCTACTCTGAAAGTCGCACCACCATGGGGCTGGCCGTGAAACTGGGCGCCAAGTACTACACGGATAAAGTTGCGCCGCAAGTTTGGGGAACCTCCCAAATCCCCTCCGTTTCCCAGCTTGCGGCGCGGTTTAATATTGCCCAGGGTGTTTCCGATCGGGTCAGTTTGCGAGGCTGGCTGGAAGGCACCTGGAATCTTTCAGATTTTCCCCGCTTTGTGACCGATGATATTTTCGACAGTCCTCTGCTCGACTCATATGCTCACGAAGGTTTTGACGCCTATGCCGGCATGAAGTGGTTGGCTCCGTTTCAAACCTGGCTGGAACTGGGAATCAGCTACGGGGATCATGATTATGGATCCCTACTGTTCGCCGTTCCCGGTGGTGGGGCCATGCGGGTGGATCAGGTCTTTGGGGCGGCTCTTTCCCTGGACCATAAAATCACTTCGGGTCTGGGCAATCCCCGGTTCAAGTTAAGTGGTGGCTGGGAAAAACAGGACTCCACTCTTGATGGTTACAATTACGAGGGCCCTTATGCCTCAACATCCCTCTCTTGGCAGTGGTGACGCACGCTGCCTTGAACAGGTCGATCCGGGAACATCACCTTCCCGGATCGATCCTTGCTCGCAGAATCCTGCGAATTCCAGAAACTTGTCCTCGCAGAATCCTGCGATTATTGTCACCGCCCTCTTTGCTGTAAGTTGTTAAGTCGTTTAAAGTTATTCAGTTAAAGCATGGATGAATCTGTCTGAAATTGGGCACATCTTTTGCTGATTTCCCCATGATATGTTTGAGTCAATCGTGCTGCGAGTTGGGGAATTTAGAATATCCCCTCCGATTCCCCTCTCGCATCACGAATTTTTTTATGCTATCTTTCCCTCCTTGAAAATAAATCTCCCAGCTGTCATCCCATCCCAAGGAACGAGCATGGCCGACCATATGATTTCCTCTCTGCTGCGCGGCGATATTGCCGTGGGCACTTCCGTGACCATCAAGGGCTGGGTGCGCACCCGCCGCGACTCCAAAGCCGGTCTCAGTTTTATTCAGGTGCATGATGGAACCTGTTTTGATTCCATTCAGGTGGTGGCTCAAAATGAACTGCCCAATTACGCAGATGAGATCCAGAAACTGGGGGCCGGGTGTTCTGTTATTTGCACAGGTGAATTGGTGGCCAGTCAGGGCAAGGGCCAGAGCATGGAAATCCAGGCCGAGACCGTGGAAGTGGTGGGCTGGGTGGAAGACCCTGACACCTATCCGGTGCAGCCCAAGCGCCACAGCTTCGAATTCCTGCGCGAAGTGGCCCACCTGCGGCCGCGCACCAACACCTTCAGCGCCGTGACCCGGGTGCGCAACTGCCTGGCCCAGGCCACCCACCGGTTTTTCCATGAAAATAGCTTCTACTGGATTCATACGCCTATCATTACGGCCAGCGATGCCGAAGGCGCCGGTGAGTTGTTCCGCGTCTCCACCCTGGACATGGAAAACCTGCCTCGCACCGACGCGGGCAAGGTTGATTACAGCCAGGATTTCTTCGGCAAAGAGAGCTTCATGACTGTCAGCGGTCAGCTCAATGTGGAAACCTATTGTTGCAGCATGAGCCGGGTCTATACTTTCGGTCCCACTTTCCGGGCTGAAAACAGCAATACTACCCGTCATCTTTCCGAGTTCTGGATGATTGAGCCCGAGCTGGCTTTTGCCGACCTGAATGACGACGCGGACCTGGCCGAGGCCTACTTGAAGTACATCTTCAAAGCGGTCCTGGATGAGCGTGCCGATGATATGGCCTTCTTCGCCAAGCACGTGGACAAGGAAGCAGTCAGCCGGCTGGAAAATTTCCTGTCCCACAGCTTTGAGCGCATGGATTACACTGAGGCCATCACGCATCTGGAAAAAGCGGGAAAGAAATTTGAATTCCCCGTCACCTGGGGCATGGACATGCAGTCCGAGCACGAGCGCTATCTGTGTGAAGATCTCTGCAAGCGTCCCGTGGTGGTCATGAATTATCCCAAGGATATCAAGGCTTTCTACATGCGCATGAACGATGACGGTAAAACAGTGGCGGCCATGGATGTGCTGGCCCCGGGTATTGGGGAAATCATCGGTGGCAGCCAGCGTGAAGAAAGGCTGGATATGCTTGACGCCCGCCTTGCGCAGATGGGGCTGGATAAGGATATTTATTGGTGGTATCGTGATCTGAGAAAATACGGGACAGTACCCCACGCAGGCTTTGGATTGGGTTTTGAGCGGGCCGTGAACTATGTGACGGGAATGAAAAATATTCGTGACGTCATTCCTTTCCCACGGGCCCCCAAATCGGCAGAATTTTAGGAGTAGGAAAGTCATGGAATGGACAAAAGGCGCTTACACAGCCAACGACGACAAAGACAAGTTAGACCTGTTCTACATCGTGCCCGCCCTGCAGCAGAGCTATTGGGCAGCGGGCCGGACCCAGGAAATTGTGGAGCAGACAATCCAGAACTCAGTGACCATCGGTTTGTTCACCGAAGGCCGGCAAATTGGATTTGCCCGGGCCGTCACTGATAAATGCACTTTTGCCTGGATCTGCGATATCATGATTCATCCTGATTATCGTGGGGTGGGGCTGGGAAAATTTATTGTTGAATGCCTGGGACAGCATCCTGATGTTGCCTCCTGTCAGCAACACCTGTTGCGCACCGACGATGCCCACGGTCTTTACGAACAGTTCGGATACTCTGTTTGCGAAGCCATGGTTCGGAATGTGGAGTTGGACGAATAAGTCGGTTTCACTGATACAGAAAAAGCGCCCCGGCCAGCCAAGGCCAGGGCGCTTTTTTTATTAAACCCGAATCTTAAAAGCTGTTTTTGGCTTCCTCACAGGTGGGAAACACCTCAAAAACATTTTCCAGCTGGCTGATGTAGAAAATGCTGAGCACGCGTTCTTTCACACTGCAGACTTTCATCACGCCGCCGGCGTTTTTGATGGAAGTAAATCCGGAAATCAGAATTCCCAGGCCGGTGGAGTTGATCCAGGGCACACCGGAGAGATCCAGGATGAAGTTTTTGACTCCATCGTCAATTAATTCGGTCACCGCAGACTTGAATTTTTCATGATCGGGCCCACCCATGACCTTACCGGAAAGCTCGATAACGGTGATTTCACCATCGCTTTTGTGATTAATCTTCATTTTCACTCCTCTAGGCAATAGCCTGGTAGAACCGTCTTTTGATTTTTTTGGTCGGTGTCTTTTCGAACTCTTCGTAGCGGACCTTTAGCCTGGTAATCTGACAAAATCCAGGAAGCTTCAAATTCAGGACTTTGCGGTTGTCTTCCATCAGGTCTTCAACCTGTTTGCCTTTGAGGCAGGCCGAGTCCACAGATTCCAGATTGGGATAAACCAGTGCCACCAGTTTACCCTCACTTTCAATAATCAGCGACTCTTCAACACAGGGCAGGTTATTCAGTTGCGATTCAATTTCCTCAGGATAGACATTCTGTCCGGTGGCGGTCAATATCATGTTTTTACTGCGTCCGGTCAGGTATAGATATCCTTCGCTGTCCAGTTTGCCAAGGTCGCCGGTCAGCAGCCAACCGGCCGCATCGATGGTTTGTTTGGTGCTCTCCTCGTCCAGGTAATAGCCCAGCATCAGGTTTTCACCACGCACCTGTACTTCGCCGATGCCCGTTTCCGGATCAGGGTCGGCAATGCGGCATTCCAGATAGTCGATCACCTTGCCCACGCTGCCCACCGGCGGGTTGTCTTCCCACTTGGAGTAGCTGATGAGCGGCCCGCATTCGGTCATGCCATAACCGCAGGTCAGGCTCAGGCCGATGGTGCGGAAGAAATCTTCAATGTCCTTGTTCAGGGCAGCTCCGCCAATGACCATCTGTTTGTAGTTGCCGCCGAAAACGTTGTAGATCTTTTCACGGATTTTCTTGTGCACCACTTTGTTCAGACCCGGCACCTTCAGCATGAACTGCATTTTCGGTGTTTCGATGAGGGGCTTGATGCGGTTGCGGTAGATTTTTTCGATGATCAATGGTACGGACATCACCACGGCAGGTTTGAGCTCATTGAAACACTTGAGCAGCACCTTGGGTGTGGGAATCTTCTCGATGAAAGTGATGTGGCAGCCCTGCACAAGTGGTGCAAGGAAATCGAAGGCGCAGCCAAAGGCGTGAGCCAGAGGCAGGAACGAAACAATATTTTCGCCCGCTTGCAATTCCACCTGCCGGTTGAAAAAGATCACGTTGGCGATGAGGGAGTTGCTTGTGAGCATCACGCCCTTGGAGAAGCCCGTGGTGCCGCTGGTGTAGACGATGGCGGCCAGGTCGTCGTTGGAAACCGAGGGTAGGGAAAAGTCACTCTGCGATGGTGCTTTCAAAGCGGCCGCTTCTTCAGAAGCCTTCGCCACCGCTTTGTCGTCCTGCCAGAAAACGGAGAAATCTTTCAGCCGGAAAATACCCTGGACGGTGGGCATCTTCTCTTCAGTCAGACCATCGTAAATGGCATCGGTCACGAACAGCAGTTTGCATTCGCTGTGGCGCACGATGTGCTCAATTTCAGCACTGGTGAAATCCGGCAGGATGGGGACGATGACAGCGCCATAGCTGACGGCAGCCAGATAAGTTACGCCCCAGTGGGCAGAGTTTCTTCCTATCAGTCCGACTCGGTCTCCCCGTTTCAGGCCACCGTGTTCAAACACATGATGCAGACGGTGGATCGATCCGCCAACTTCACCGTAGGTGATCGTCGGGCCGTTCAGGTTGCTGAAGCACGGAACATCCCAGTGGGTATTGATGGCTGTGTCGATGGTTTCGACAAAATTTTCCTTAAGCATCTTGCTCCGATCTGGGACGATAGACTGTTAAGAGGAGTAGGATGAAGGCACTATACTCCAGTTTCCCGACAGGGGCAATGGGAGATC
>JAOZJV010000028.1:11636-13670 GCA_029935695.1 Candidatus Krumholzibacteriia bacterium
AGGAGTAGGATGAAGGCACTATACTCCAGTTTCCCGACAGGGGCAATGGGAGATCAAAAGCTATTTCAGCAAGGCAATTTTCCGCATCATCACATTGAAACCAGCCTGAAGGCGGGCAAAATACACTCCACTGGGCACGGCACGTCCCTGATCATCCCGTCCCAACCATATCTGCTCATGACTGCCGGCGGGCATTTCTTCACGCACCAGGGTGCGGATGCGGCGGCCGCTGAGGTCATAGATTTGCAGGACCACTTCTGACGGTTCGGCCAAGTCGAACTGGAGCGTGGTTTTGGGGTTGAAAGGATTGGGGTAGTTGCCTGTCAAGGCGGTGACTTTGGGAAGCAATTGATCCAGATTAATCATGGTTTCCGGACTCATGCCCACTTCCTGTCCGTCGCGGATGGCTCCATAGCTGTAGTAGGCCCCTGTGCCTGGAATGACTGGAGGTTGGTCCTGGAATTCCACTCTGCCATCGAGCAAGGGGATGGGTGTGTCGGTCAGGCGTTCGGTGGGTTCTTCACCGAGGCGGCGGTACACGTGGCAGGCATCATAGTCGCCACCGAGGTTCCACTGCAGATGGACCGATCCACCATTGGTGCTGGCCATGGGGCGGGGCAGCCCCACCGAAACGATGGGTGAATTGATGGTGGCGACCAGGGGGTCGCCGGTGGAGGTTGCAGCCTGGAAAGGCGCCTTGATCCAGGCCCAATTGCTGTAGAAGTTTTGATAAAGGGCCATTGACTCAGCAATTGAAGCTTCCTGAGTGGGTATGAGCTTTATTTTGGTGTAGCAATCATCGCAGGCAATCTGAATGCTAACTGACGCCAGAAGGGCTTCGGTAGGAGCACTCCATCCAATGGGTAAGTGCACCTTGTAACAAGGAGGCTCCAGATAATTGTTATACCCCAGGTATTGGTGGTAAGAGAGCACTGGGTTTTCACCCAGGATTTCAAGACAACCTTCCCAGCCATGGAACGTCTCTGGATTCCGGGCGACAACGTAGGCTGTGACAGTGGTCCCCACCGGGGCATTGATTTGATTTTCGATAAAAATACCATTGTCAAAGTAGACACCAATTTCTGCCTGATTCTCTCCGTCCCTGCTCACTGCCGTCACTGAGTAGTCTTCTGATTGGGGAATATCCAGATCCAGATAGGTCCCGTAGTTGCCGAAATCTCCGGGAAAGAGAACATCAACGGTTTGATCCTGCCCAGCAGGAATGTCGAAAAAAGCCGTGCCCTCCACAACGGAAAATGGAGT
Organism: Candidatus Krumholzibacteriia bacterium; assembly: GCA_029935695.1. GTDB lineage: Bacteria > Krumholzibacteriota > Krumholzibacteriia > LZORAL124-64-63 > LZORAL124-64-63 > LZORAL124-64-63. Next base: position 12,900 of record JAOZJV010000028.1, read on the forward strand.
TTCCAGGGTTGAAATTTCAACGGCGTGTCCCACCAGTCGCTCGGGACCATCGTTGTGGATGACGAGGCTCCTGGTTGTCGGTTCACCGGCAGTGGTGTATCCAAAATGTAATCCCGGAGGATTAAGGGAGTAAGTGGGCAATTGGCCAAGACCTTCCCCCATGAATGAGATTTGCAACCCGGCATCCGGGCTCAAAAGGCCGCCACCACCAAAATATTGGATGCCGTTTGGGGTGAACTCAATGGTGAATTCCTTGCTGGCTCCGCATCCAGCGGCCAGAAAAAACACGCCAGTGTCGGGGCTGCTGAATCCCACTCCTGCAATCTGAAAGTTCCCTTCATAAGGAAGCAGGCCATCATTGGAAATGCTCAGGATCGCGCTCCTGGATAAGCCTTCATAAACTGGCATGAATTCGATCTCAGGAGATGAAACAGTCAACTCCGGAATAGCGTCAACCCCGGTTCCGGATAGTTCCAATTGGTCACAATCTGTTCCCAAATCAACCCAATTGGTGGCCAGTCCCGGGCTGGTTGGATCAAAAGTGACGGCCACTTCATGGATCTCTCCTGTCAGGAGACTGAATGGCCCCTCGCCGCCAGTAATGGAAAAACCATTATCCGGAGAAACCATGGCGGCAAATCCATCCAGAATTTCGTCACTGTAATTGGTTACAGAAAAATACTGAGTGATGGGAAAGCCAACTCCCACCTGCTGGAAATCAAGATGGTCGGTGTTGAGATCACAATAATCCCCTGTGCTTCCAAAACAATG
>JAOZJV010000458.1 GCA_029935695.1 Candidatus Krumholzibacteriia bacterium
TCCTGAGGTGAGAAAATTTGGTCTGCCGGAGGACTGGGCCGAAGGCGATTGTATCGAACGTTTGCTGGAGTTGCAGCTGATTGATGACCAGCGCATCGTGCGCACGGAAACACCCCCCATCAACCTGCGCATCCGGGCTGATGGCAAGTGCCGCAATTGGGAGGCTTTGGTGCGGCTTGATGATGCCGGGTTTTTGCTGATGACGGATAAATATCCCGGTACCCTGCTGGCTTTTGTGCCCAATCCCTTCAGTCGTTGAAAATCCAATCTCTGGTAAAGAATCCTCCTGCTGCAGCCGATAATAAGACAAATCATCAATGACCCTGTTTCCGGGAGGAACACCGTGATCTGTCCGGCATGCGAGCACAATATGACCGAAATGAATATTCAGGATATCACCGTCGACGTTTGCGTGGGAGGCTGTGGAGGCATTTGGTTCGATGGGCAGGAAATCAAAAAAGTGGATGAACCCCACGAGGCCGCCGGCCGCGATTTGCTGGAAGTGGATTACGATCCCAGCGTAGTGGTGGATCAGTCCGAACGCCGCGACTGTCCTCACTGCTCGGATATCGTCATGATGCGTCATTTTTCCAGTATCAAGCGCGAAGTGGAAGTGGATGAATGCCCCAGTTGTTCGGGTTTCTTCCTCGATCGTGGCGAACTGAATTCCCTCCGCGAACAGTATGCCACCGAAGAGGAACGCAGCAACGCGGCCCTGGAAATGTTTGGTGATATGTTCGATGAAGATCTGGAAGACGAACATGCCGCCAGTTGGCAGCGCGTGGAAGCAAGCCGCAAATTGGCCAACGTTTTCAAGTTCCTGCTGCCAAGCCACTACATTCCCATCAAACAGCTGTTGGGTGTCTAGCTGGCCCTGGAAAGAAATAATTATTTTTGAAGGCCTGGTTGCATTGCAACTGGGCCTTGCTTTTATAAAGAAAATACGTGAAGCAGGTTGCGGGACCGGGGACATGATCTTAATGTGGTAGCACACGGCATCGCCAACATCCAACACATGGGGACTACATTTTGTACAGCGACTGTTTCAACGAATCAAACCAACGGGAAGATGACCTTGCAGGTTCATCTTCGGGCTCCGTTTCCGAAGACTGCAGCCGAGGCCAGTTCACTCTCGACGAGGTTTCAAATCTGAACGCCAAAACAGGCAATGATCTGGTTCGTCCCTGCGACATCAAGGGCATTCTGCACAGTCACAGTCGTTATTGTGATGGTGCTCACCCTCTCATCTCCATGGTGGAAACAGCCCGGGAGATCGGCCTGGATTACCTGGGCATCAGTGACCATTTCAAAACCTATGCTCATCAGGACGGGTTGGATATTTCAGGGGTGAAGGTGCAGCGCCAGGAGGTGGATCTGCTCCTGAAAAAATATCCCAACTTCGGTATTTTGCAGGGTGTGGAATTGGACGCCAATCCTGACGGAACCCTGCCCCTGGACGACGCGACTTTGATGTTCTTCGATTACGTGATTGTATCATTTCCAAAAATCAAGGGTGGCTACGATCCCGTGACGTTCACCGACCAGGTGGTCAAGGTGGCGACTCATCCGTTGGTGACGATTTTAGGCAGACCGGTGGGGGATTCCATTCTCAACAAGGAAAGAAAGTGTCTGGATATGCAGCGGGTTCTGGAGGCAGCCGCCGAAGGCAAGACCGCTGTGGAGGTCAACGCCAATCCGGATGCCGACCACATTGATTGGGAGTTTTGCAGGATGGCCCAGGAGCTGGGTGTTTATATGTCCATCAGTCCCGATGCTCATCGAGCCGCTCGCTTGGTGGACTACCGGCATGGAGCCGAGCAGGCCCACGACGCAGGTATCAGCTGTGCCAGTATTTTGAACACCATGAAATTGTCGGAATTAAAAATATATTTCAACCAACATACGAAGCCTTAGCTTAAACCGGATTTTTCAGCAGTTCCCACTTGGTGAGCATCTCACTGAGCATGGCCTTGTTGATGGGCTTACTCAGGAAGTCGTTCATGCCGGAGTCGAAGCAGGCGTTTCGGTCACCGCTGAGGGCGTTGGCGGTCATGGCCACAATGGTGGTGGCGGCTCGCGGGGCATCCTCAAGATTACGGATGCTCCTGGTGGCTTCATAGCCATCCATCTCAGGCATTTGACAATCCATGAAAACAATGTCGTACTGAGTTTTCTGAACCATGTCCAGGGCTTCAGCTCCGTTGTTGGCCACTTCCACCCGGCAATTCAAAAGCTTGAGCATACCCACAGCCACACGCTGGTTGAAGGGGTTGTCTTCGGCCAGGAGGATCAATGGTCCGTCAGCTTCTGCTTCGGCTTCCTCTTCAAAGGGAAGAGGACACACGGCAGGCACAGGTGTGGGCACAGATTCAGGTGCCAATGCAATGGTTGTTTTACCTTCGAGAACGGCTCTCAGCTGGTGCGGTCGCACGGGTTTGGGAAGGGTTCCACTGAAGCCTCGCAGCACCAGATCCTTTTCTCGAACGGTGCTGGACAGAGCCGTCAACATGATGAGTTTGGTGCCGAATTCCTGGCCTAATTTATCCAGATGTTCTTTGATCCTGGGGATCTCGGCCTGGACCACATCCTGATCCACGAGCACGAAGGACCACTCAGATTTTCCGGGCGGTGCCGGCAGCAGGTCCATGGCATCTTCACACCCCATGGCCACGCTGCATTCGTATCCCAGATGGCGCACCTGCTCAGCCAGAACTTCGCCGCCAAGCATGTGTTTGGTGACAACCAGAATGCGCTCATCATGTTCTTTCAGGGCTTCGGTGGGGTCGAGTTCCGGCTCCACAACTTTCAATGGCAGAGTGAATGAGAACGTAGCTCCTTCACCAGGGATGCTGTCGGCGCTGATTTTTCCACCCATGAGAGAAACCAGATGCTGACTGATGGGAAGCCCCAGCCCGGTTCCGCCAAAACGCCGGGTGGTGCTGGCGTCGGCCTGGGTGAATTTTTCAAAAATGGAATCCAGCTTTTCTTTCTTGATGCCAATGCCGGTGTCTTTGATTTCGAACCGCAGGTTGATGGTCTCGTCATGGCCGCCAGTGGGCTCCACGTTGAGATAAATGTGGCCTTCGGTGGTGAATTTTGCGGCGTTGTTCAAGAGATTGGTCAGCACCTGACGCAAACGGTTGGGATCGCACTGAACCAGATCCGGAGCTCCCGGAGCGATGCGCACAACCATCTCCACACCCTTGGCCTGGGTGTTGAAAGCGATCAGCCCGGTCACTTCCTCCACCAGGGAACGCAGGTTCATGTCAATGGGGTCGAGCTCCAACTGGCCAGCTTCAATTTTGGACAAATCAAGGATGTCATTGATCAGCGCCAGCAGGGCCGCGCCCGATTGGGAGATCATGTCGAGATAGTTTTTCTGCTGGTGTGTGGGATCCATTTCCATCAACAAATCGCTGATGCCGATGACGCAGTTCATGGGGGTGCGGATTTCATGGCTCATGTTGGCCAGGAAT
>JAOZJV010000459.1 GCA_029935695.1 Candidatus Krumholzibacteriia bacterium
AACAAAAAGCCATCAAAGCCTGGCAACAGTATCTGGACATGGACAGCACCTCCAGCTGGGCTGATGTGGCCCGGCGCAATCTCAAGAATTTGCGCGATGGCTCCTGAACGCTCTGTTGTTCTTGAGCTGAACAACTGGTCTCTGGTCAGGCGTCTGGGCGGCCATGAAGTTTGTCTGCTGGAGAACATTGACCTGAAAGTTGAATCCGGGCGCTGGTTGGCGGTCCTGGGGGCCAACGGTTCCGGAAAAAGCTCCCTGTTGAAATTTCTGGCTTCGGAAGACTCGCCCCTGGAGCAGGACGCAGCCATCATGTTTCAGGATCCTGATGACCAGATTATTGCATCGACGGCCTGCCGGGAACTGACCCTGGGCCGGGACGGACTGGATGCCGAGGCTATTCTGCAGGATTTTGGTCTTCAGGGCCTGGGCGACCTGGATCCGCGCCTGCTTTCGGCCGGTCAGAAACAACGTCTGGTGCTGGCCGTGGCTTTGGCTGGGCAGCCACGGGTGTTGCTGGCTGATGAGCCCACGGCATTGCAGGACCCGCAGCAAACAATCTGGATTCTTGACCGCCTGCGATCCTGGCTGAAACAACCGGGCCGCACGCTGATCACCGCCACCTGCGACCGGCGTGAGGCAGTCATGGCCGATGATCTGCTGGTGCTCGATGGTGGCCGGGTGGTGCGGCACGGCCCGTCTCGTGAATTGATGGATGATCCCCTGGTGGTTGCCCTGGTGGGGCAGCAGTCCCCCTCTCAGCCACAGCCCTGTCAGATCCTGCCAGAGAATCAAAACCTCGAACCTCTTCTGCAGCTGGAGGGACTCTCCTGCCATTTCCGTGGCCCAGCCGGGGGTTTTCACCTGGAAAAACTGGCGGTTCACCCCGGCGCACGCCTGGGAGTGACCGGCAGCAACGGCTGTGGCAAAAGCACGTTGCTGGCTGTTTGTGCCGGTGCCCGCAAGCCCGATGCCGGGCATATTATGTTGGCAGACCACTCAATGTACCAGGGCCAGTCTCTTGATCTGGATCACGGCCTGGCCATGCTGGCGCCCCAATTTCCCGAATATCTGTTCACCCGGGAAACCGTGGAGCGGGAAATATCAGTGGATCCGGCCCTGAAATCCTTCACTCCAGAGGATTTTTTACAGAAACTGGGCCTCGATCCGGCTCTGGCAGGGCGCAATCCCCACAGTTTGAGCAGCGGCCAGCGCCGGCGTCTGGCCCTGGGCATGGTTATTTTCTCTCACCGGGCTTTGCTGCTGTTGGATGAGCCCACGGCTGCTTTGGACCTGAAAGGGCGGGCCAGGGTGCTGGAATTGCTGGCTGCATTGCCTGCTGAGGTGGCTCTGATCCTGGCATCTCATGATCGTCAGTTCCTCGAAGATGCGGGTTGCTCTGTTTTGAATTTGGATGATCACTCCCTGAATTCCTGATTTCCTGCAATTTCCTGCAATCTCATCGACAATTCCCTTGCCGCTTTCGCGTCATGTTGATATTTTCTGACCGAACCAAAAACCGTCGCCAAGGAGGCTTCTGAACAAATTCAGGCATGGACCACTGCGCCCGTGCTTTTTTTGTGCGGAATGGAATTCCTGACATCATTGACCCGGGCTCTGCCCGCGCCTGTTTCCCAAAGGGAGCATCATGAAATTTGTCGAAAAAGCTGCCATCATGAATTCCCATGAAATGAACCGTGCCATCAAGCGCATGGCTCACGAAATTATCGAAGCCAACAAGGGCATCGACAATCTGGTCCTGCTCGGTATCCAGCGGCGTGGGGTTCCCCTGGCCAAAATGTTGGGCGAGGCCATCACCCAGGTTGAAGGATCCGAGGTCCCTCAGGGCGCCATCGACATCACCTTCTATCGTGATGATTTGTCCACCCTGGGCCCAACGCCCCAGGTGGCCAGCACCGAGATGCCGTTCGATGTTGCCGATAAAATCGTCATCCTGGTGGACGACGTGCTCTACACGGGGCGCACCGTGCGCGCGGCTCTGGACGTGATCATGGACTGGGGCCGGCCCAAGGCTATTCGCCTGGCTGTTTTGGTGGACCGGGGTCATCGTGAACTGCCCATCCGGCCGGACTTTGTCGGTAAGAATGTCCCCACCAGCGGCCGTGAAATCATCAAGGTCCGGGTTGCCGATTTTGATGATTCCCAGGAAGTTGTTGTTGGGGAGGTCCAGGAATAATGATCCTTAAGCATAAGGATGTCCTGGGTTTGGAAGACCTCACTGCCGAGGAAATCCTGGGAGTGCTGGAGATCGCCGGGCGTTTCCGGGCGGTGTTCGACCGCCCGGTGCGCAGTGTGCCTATCATGCGCGGCCGCACTGTGGTCAACTTTTTCCACGAGCCCAGCACCCGCACCCGCATCTCTTTTGAGTTGGCGGAAAAGCGGCTTTCGGCCGATATCATCAATTTCAGCACCGCCACCAGTAGCTTTTCCAAGGGTGAAACCCTGCGTGACACGGCTGAAAATCTGGCGGCCATGAAGATTGACATGCTGGTCATCCGTCACAGTTCTCCCGGAGCGGCCAGGTATCTGGGCAAGGTCTTGAAGTGTTCGGTGATCAACGCCGGTGATGGGGCCCACGAGCACCCTACCCAGGGTTTGCTGGACATCATGACCATGCAGCAGAAATTGGGCGATCTGCGTGGAAAGAAAGTCACTATCATTGGCGACATCACCCACAGCCGGGTGGCCCGGTCGAATATCTGGGGCCTGAACAAACTGGGTGCCGAAGTGACCTTGTGCGGCCCACCGACCATGATTCCCGGTGGCATCGAAAAAATGGGCGCCAAGGTGGAATTCGACTTGAAAAAGGCCGTGGCCGATGCCGATGTGCTGAATGTGCTGCGCATCCAGCTCGAGCGTCACTCCAGCAAAAGTTTCCCCAGCAACCGTGAGTACCATCGTGTTTATGGCATCACCGAGGAGGTGTTGCGGGGCCTCAAACCAGAAGCCTTTATCATGCACCCAGGCCCCATGAACCGCGACGTGGAGATTGCCAGCGAGGTGGCCGACGGCCCCCGGCAGGTTATTCTGGACCAGGTCGCCAATGGTGTCGCTGTGCGCATGGCCCTGATTTATTTGCTCTCCGGCGGCGATCCTGGCGCTTTGGCCAGTTAGTACGTTTGCATTAATTACCTGCTACCTGAAAGAGGTCTGGACAATGGAGTGGAGCTGGAAGCGCATTCCCGCCGAATATCTGGTGACTAACATCAAGCTGTGCCGCAACGGTAAACTCGGCAAACGCAAAAGTTTCCTGCATGTGCGCAAAGGCCGTATTGAGGGCATGGGGGTTGGCACCCCATCGCTGGAAGGTTTGCCCGTATTGGATGCAGACGGCCTGGTCTGTGCTCCCGGATTCATCGACACCCATGTGCATTTTCGCGAGCCGGGGCAGGAAGGCAAAGAGTCCATTGCCACCGGGTGCAAGTCCGCCGCTGCCGGTGGATTCACCGGTGTGG
>JAOZJV010000460.1 GCA_029935695.1 Candidatus Krumholzibacteriia bacterium
TTGAAAATCCTTTTTCTGCGAATGATCCGCGCATTCCGTATTCCTTTGGGCTAGTTGTCCTTGTCAAACACTTACACCACTTAAATTCCTGACACCTTACTTTCCTCATCATAGCTGAGACATCCGCGTTTGTCCCACGTCTTCTCTTTCTGTCTTTCAAGTCTCAGGATGGTTTTTCTACCATCTTATGATCTTGCGTGGGTTTCAAGATCCACCGAGACAAGCCTGTTTGTCACACTTGAAGTCTGGTTTTCTAGCTGCCTTTTCTGCCTTCCTTCTATCTGACGCCCAAATGCATTGCCGTAATCTGGTCCACCAAAGCTAGGCGTCGTTCATTGGGAGCTTCAAATAACCGAACCAAGTATTTTATCGTCGATCCTATAAGATACCGGTATCGGGTCAGCAACTTTTGCAATTTTTCTGTCCAGAAAGTCCCATCCAGAAGCAGCCCGCTGTGAGCTGCCATTTTTGCCACTTCAAAAACCTGGTCTTTCATCAACGGGTTTTGGGATTTCATCAGCTGGTAATCTTGCTCCAAATTCTTGGTCCAGGATTCACCCTGGGTGCGGCAAAGTTCCATTAATTCACTGGCAGCCAACTCAAGATCCATTTCTTCCTGCTTGTTTTGGATCACCTTGGCCAGGTATCTGTGCAAATATTCTTGGTCCACCAAACCACGTTCTTTTCTGGCCTTTACTATTACGGCTGCCTGCCGGATTGCTGCCGGCTGGAAGCTTGCAAGGTAATTCCGCAATGATCCGCTGGGGTCATGAGCAAGCAGATCAAGACTGACAAACACCGTATCGAGAAGCTTGCGTGAACTTGGGTCCTGATGTCGGTGCGGTGATTTATTCTGCTGGTGTTTTGCCTTCAGGTTCTGCAGGAACCGGCGATCCTGTTCCTGTTTTTGATAACCGGGACAGGCATCACAAAATACTTTTTGGCGACTTTTACTACCCAGATTTTCCCTCGGCACCGCATTGGTCGCCGCAGTGTAAGCGCGTATCACCTCTTCCACCGCGCTGTGCAAAAGGGTTTGCCGATTGGTGTCGTCCAATCGGATAGTCCCGACACGCTGTTCAAAAAGCCCAAACTCACCTTCGATGATTGCTTTGTTTTCCGCCCTGGCCATCGTCGCCGGGATCATCAGTGAACCATTTTCGTGGATGTCATTTTGGAGTTTGCTTTCGTCATAGCATGGTTTGTTGTCGTGCAACAACCCTAGCGGGTAACGTCCACCGGCAAAGTCCACAGATTGATCGTAAGCATCTTTGACTGCTGCTGCGCACTCTTCTTTGCTGATGACAACAGCGGTATCGCACCCGGTTGCCTGATCAACCATCGCCTGCCAGTTCCAGGTCTCCCATTGGTTGCTGCCGGTCAGGTTCACGGCAAGCGCCTTGCCATCGGTGACCAACATTGATCCGGGACTTAGAAGCGTTGTAGAGCCACGATGCCGATACTTTTTTGGGCCACGAGCAGTGATGATTCCCAACAGGCGCAGAACCCGAACCACCTGGCCATACAACAGGCCTGAGATTGCGGCAGTATGTTTGATAAAATCCCGCTTGCTGCCCTGCCAGTTATCCCAGGCCCTGGCTATCTGAAAGACAAGTTGTGAACTGTCTCGATACACCATTACCGGGGGGCTTTTTTCAGGCAACGGAGCAAGGCAGTGGCTATCGGTTTTCAACCATTGGCGGAGCGTATCAAGAGGGATCTCTGTTGCCTGGCTGAAAGACTCCATCGTTTGCCGCCAGGTATCCAAACGCTCAAGAACAAAGCGTCGGTATTGCGGGGAGTAGGACTTCCTTTTCTGATGATCGACTACGGCCCCCGGGTGGTCCAGTTGGTAGCGAAGAACCGCTATAGTCAGCTGGTGCTCGGCGAGCAGATCGGTGGAGTCTGCTTGCTTAATAGCAACCGGGCGGCCCGGCCCCGCTGCCGCCAGCTTTTCTACCATATGCACAAGTCGATCTTTTTGCTGGTACACGTATGTTCGGTTAACTCCCTGCTGGCGGCAAAGATCAGACAACGAGGCCTGCTGATCCACTCCAAGGTGGGTCGCTGTTTGGTGGGCAACATGTAGCAGGGCAATCATTATTGTCTTGTTCTCCAGCAAAATAGAGGATAATTTCAATGTGCGGCCTTTTTTGTTTCGTGGTCCTTAACTTGTTGTTAATTAAGGCTATATCACAACTCAACTAAGGCCGCACTCTTTTTCTCTGCTAGCCAAGCACCTTCTTCCCCATCAGGTAAATCGCCGGCTGACCAGCCACAGAAACAACCTTGAACAGCTCAAGCGGTCGTGATGAAGGGTCCAGCAGGTCCGATGAGTCAGCCCCATGACCCTGCTCGATACGCTTGAGTGTTTGCTCACTCCAGCCATGAAAGCGGTCTGCCGGGACCAGCAAACCACCGAGAGCGTGGTGGGTCCGCTTGTAGTTGTAGAACTCAACCCAGCGAGCGGTTTGGTGGTTGCAATCCGACAGGTCGACAAATTCCATCTGGCGGACCAACTCCTTTTGCACCGAGGCATTCAAAGCTTCCACCTTGCCGTTGACCGCAGCCTCTTTGGCCAGATAGTAATCGATGCCGTACTCTTCGAGAAGACGTTCAAAACGACTCAGACCACGCCAACTGTGAAAGGCCGATCCACGATCACTCATCACCGCTTCGGGCTTGCCGAAACGAATGACACTTTTCTCAAACTGGTCGATGACCCCGTCAGCGGCCTCACTCTTTAGAAGTATCCAGCCGGTGATAAAACGGGAGTAGTCATCAAGGATCAAAAGCAAGCACTGCTTCTGACGGTGAACGTAAAAATGGTAAAAATCCAGGTGAACCAGTTGCAACGGACGAACAGCCTCATAACGACCGGTGTGTTCCTTGCGACGGGCCTTGGGCTGGATGTAACCATGGTCTTCCATGATCTCACGAACTGTTTTGACTGAGGCCTTGTAACCCTTGCGTTTGAGCTGATTGCGGATCTGGCTGGGACCCAGACCGGGTTGTTGTTTCCAAAGAGCCAGAATCAATTGGTGTCGCTCTTCCTGGGTAGCAGAGACAGAGGGTGGCTCTGTCTGTTGGGAGACGGCCTCCGCAGTGAGTTTTGGCTCCGCCGTTGCCAAGACATCTCTGGCCTTTTGGTTGCGCCAGTTGTAAATCGACCAGGGTGTGCAACCATGTTTCTCGGCGGCCTGAGCAACGGTCAAAAGGTCTGCATCCTTTAGGATCTCCACTTTTTGGCCTGGGGAATACCGTTTGCCTCGAGAAAAACTCTGGTTCTTCGCAGTTTGTTCTGACATGCCAACCTCCTTGGCTGGCGGATGATCAGGCTATGCCTTGAGCCAGAAAGTGTCAGGAATATTCAAGAGTTTAACTGGGGGTGAGTGTAAGGCAACGACACCTATGCTTAAAACAATGCTCGAAGATGCTCCTGAGTTGGAAGGCCAAGCCCTCT
>JAOZJV010000966.1 GCA_029935695.1 Candidatus Krumholzibacteriia bacterium
GCATGGAGCGGGCTGGTCATCAATACGGTCAGCAGAAGCAGAGCACCGAGGAAGGTGATCCCCCAGCGCAGAAGGGGCCTCAACGGGGTGCCTTTTCGATCAGGCGCACCACGCCCGCTTCTTCGAAATAGCATTTGATGATTTTGCGGCCACCAGGAAGATCTTCCTTGGACACCACCACTCCGCAGTCGTTCCAGGCCAGATGATTGATGCATTGCCCCACCTCGTAGACTTCCCAGGGACGGTAGGGTGCCGCCTCGGTAACATCCAAATCGGCCAGCATGGCGGCGTATTCCAGAATGGGTTCCACATCCTGGGCCGGCTCCTCTTTTTCAGCCGCTTTTTTGCCCTGCTGAACTTCAGGTTCCGGATCAGCAGGAGTGCTCACCGGTTCAACCACAGGCTCCGGTTTCGGTTCCGGCGTATCTGCCGGGACCATGCCCACCAGAACATCATCGTCAGAACCGGACTTCTCCAATGTCTCTTTCACCGAATCAATGGTATCGGGAGAATCTTTCAGCTCTTTCATCATGGCTGCGGGGCTGTCCCAGGGCAGGGCTTCATCCTCAGTCTTGGCGACCGGTTCAGCCTCCTGAGCAGATGCTTCCCCTTCTTCCCCGGAATCGGCAGCACCCTTCAGCTTGGGCAGGAATCCCTGGCACTGGGGACAGCGATACCATACAACACCGTCGTCGTCGTCCCCGTCATTGGTAGGGACGACTTCCATATCCAGCCATTCCTTGCAGACGGAACAAAACTGTCGGGACTTCAAAACAACTCCGAGTGGCGAACCATCGCTTCAGATGTGGGTCAGGGATTGATGCGGCAGCAGGCTTCTGATTCATCTTTGGTGAGGTACCGCATGCCACAAACCAGGCACTTGCAGGGACCATCGATGCGGCCCTCGTTCTCGGCCCGGCGCAGCAGCCGCCGATATTTTACAAAACTTTCATCACGTACAAGCAAACCATCTTCTTTGACGCTGATCATTGGGTCCTCCTTGGCTCCGCTTCGCGTCCTGGCAGCTGTGCAAATCCGTGCAGTAACTATTGTGCCAGTAAGGTTAA
>JAOZJV010000461.1 GCA_029935695.1 Candidatus Krumholzibacteriia bacterium
TGCTCAGCGTGTCACGCATTGCTTCACTCGCAACAATCGTCACTGATGGTGAAATCGCCCCCGGCAAGGTACCAGTGGGGATCTGGAGGCTTTCAAATTGATGGCATTCGAACTATATAAGGGTCAGTAGTGATACATTAAAGCAAAGAAAATGGAGCTCTCTGAGATGAAAATCGCCCTTTTGAATATGATGCCGGATGCGGCGTTGAAGGCCACGGATAAGCAATTCACACATTTGTTGGCTGGTGCTGAGCTGAAATGTTTTACGTTTCCGGAAATTGAGCGCAGTGATGAGGCGGCTGCTTATATCAGTGAGAATTATCAAACCGAAGAGCAAGTCAGGGCCTGGGGGCCGGATGCTTTGGTGATCACCGGGGCAAATGTCAGTGATCCTGATTTGGAAAAGCAGGCATTCTGGGATCCATTGAAAATCACCATGGACTGGGCTCAAAAGAATACGCGTTCAACCTTGTGTTCATGTTTGGCTTCACACGCTGTTATGCAGTTCAGGTATCATAAAAAGCGGAAGCCATTGCCTCGCAAAATATGGGGTGTGTATGACCATCGGACTTTGATGCCGGAGCATCCCCTGGCGGCCGATTTGCCTGCTTTGGTGCCGGTTCCCCAGTCGCGTCATAATGAAGTGACGGCGGGACAATTTATGGATGCGAAACTTGATGTCATTTTGATCCATACCCACGCCCGGGTGCATCTTGCAGCCAACAAAGACAACAGTCTGGTGTTGATGCAGGGGCATCCCGAATATGACGGGGTGAGTTTGCTTAAGGAATACAAACGCGAAGTAGGATTGTTCGCGGCGGGCCAAAGGGAAGATTTTCCGCCCATTCCTGACAACATTGTGGATGATGCGGGGGTGGAATTATTAATAGCCCACGGCAAGATGGTTGCGGGGGCAACCAAAGCTGACCAAGAGGTACCTGCATTCCCTGAAGCGGAAGTGACCGAACATCTTCATGAAAGCTGGAAACCCGCAGCGGAGCAGGTTTTTGCCAACTGGGTGGAGTTGGTTAAACGGCTTCCTGATCCTCGAAACGCTTAGGGCGGAAGACGCGGTAAATGCGTGAAGCGATGCGGCCCAGGGCATCGAAGAAGTCTTCAATCAGGGAAGTGGTTGTGGGCAGCAACACTGCCGTCAAAAATGTGCTGATGAACAATCCCCCCATGATCACCAACGCCATGGAGTAATAATACACGCCGCCCAGAGAAGGTTTCTGGACCACGATGGGCACCAGGCCCAGCAGGGTGGTCAGAGCGGTCATGAGGATGGGGCGCAGGCGTTCGCGGCCACCTTTGAGCATGGCTTCGGTGCGGCCCATGCCGCGGCGGCGGTACTGGTTGATGTGTTCGAGCATGACGATGCCGTTGTTGACCACGATGCCGATCAGCAGCAGCAGACCGATGGCGGCGGGCTGGTCGAAATCGGTGCCGGTCAGGTGCAGGGTCCATATGGCGCCGGCGATAGCAAACGGCAGCGACACCATCAGGGCCAGGGCCTGGCGAACGGATTCAAACAGGCCGGCCATCACGGCGAAAATCAACATCAAAGCCAGGCCCAGGTTGACCAGGAATTCTTTTGATTGTTCTTTGCGTTCTTCTTCCCACTTGCCGAAGGTCCAGCGGTAGCCGTAGGGGAAATCCATGTCGGCGAGGATCTCTTTTACAAAGGGAATGTACTGGTCGCTGGTGCCTTCGCTGTAGCGGGCGTTGACCCAGATGCTGGTCATGCGGTTGTCCCGCTGGATGCGTTCGCGGCCGGTTTCCTGGTTGAAGTTGGCCACTGATGCCAGAGGGATTTTTTCACCGTCGGGGGTGCGCAGAACCAGATTCTGGAGCTGCTGGATGCTTTCGGTTTCCTGTTCATCGAGAGTCAGGCGCATTTCGCGTTCGCCATCGGCGGTGCGGTAACGCTGGAGGCGGCGGCCGCGATAGGTCAGGCCAATGACCTGGGACACCTGGTCGGGGTTCACATCGAAACGGGCCACAAGATCGCGATCCGGTACGATGTGCAGTTCCTGTTGGGCTTCGGCGTGGCGGGTTTGAACATCTTTCAGGCCGGGGATGGTTTCGATGCGCTCGATGGCTTGTTCGGCCAGGCTCATCAGCACCTCTGTATCGTCGCCTACAATTTGGAAGGCCACGCGGTTGCGGCCCCGGTGCATGCGCCAGCTCTGGTTGTTGTCTTGAACGCGCAAACGCACGCCGGCAATTTCGGGCAGCAGCTCGCGCAGGCGGTCGCGCACCAGGCCGATGTTTTTGTCGTTGGCCTCGCCTTCTTTCAGATAAACGCGGGTCAGAGACCACCGGTCGCTCCAGAAGCTGTAAATGGACCGGGCCATCAATTCTTCACGGTGGGGCTCGATGATTTTTTCCACCTCGGTGATGACTGTTTCCTTGCGCTCGAGGCTCATCTCTTCACTGAATTCATAGCGGAACTGCACAAAGAGTTCGGCTTTGCTGGATTCAAAATTCTGATCGACATTTGAGTAAGGGTAGATGGCTGAGGCGAGGATGGTCAGGCCGATGACCGGGCTCAACCATTTGTGGCGCAGACTGAAGGCCAGCACGCTCTGGTACTTGTCTTCAAGGCGGGTCATGGCTTTGCCCTTAACCCTTGGTTTGGACTTGATGTATTTGGATGTGGCCAGGGGAATCAGGGTTTGGCTCACAAACAGCGAGGCCAGCAAAGTCAGGCAAACGGTGATGCCCAGTTCCTTCAGGTACAGGTTCATCTCGCTGGGCTTGTTGAAAATCAGGGGGATGAAAACGATGACCGAAGTGAGGGTTGCCGCCACCACGGCGGTGGAAACTTCGCCGGCACCACGGCGGGCGCTGGTTTTGCGGTCGAGGCCCATTTCCCGGTAGCGGAAAATGTTTTCCATCACAACGACGGCGTTGTCCACCAGCATGCCGATGCCTACGATCAAACCCAGCAGGGTCAGGGTGTTCAGAGAACGGCCCTGGGCCCAGATGACGCCGCAAGTCACAATCAGCGAGAAGGGAATACACGATACGGCCACAATGGTTGTGGAGACGCGGCGCAGGAAGAGAAACAGCACGGCGGCGGCCAGTATGGATCCGAAAAGACCCGTGTACATCAGGTCTTTCATGGTCTTTTTGATTTCGGCGCCCTGGCTGAACCAGATAAGGAAGTTCACACCTTCGAGTTCGGGATCATCGCCCATTTTGGCCACAGCCGCTTCCAAAGCGTCGCACACTTCCACCGTGTTGGCCTTGCTCTCCTGGGAGACCGAAACACCGATGGCAAAGTTGCCGTCCAGGTGGCGACCGTATTCCAGAGGCGGCTCGCGGTAGATGACGTCGGCGATGTCGCTGACGCGCAACCCATCGGCGCGCAGGGGAAGATTGCTGATTTGTTCCACCGAGCCGAAGGTGCCGAGGGTGCGCACGGTCCAGCGGGAATCCCCGTCGCGAATTTGT
>JAOZJV010000967.1 GCA_029935695.1 Candidatus Krumholzibacteriia bacterium
CTTGGTGTTGAGTGACACCAATCTTGTTCGATTGGCCGACGACTGTCTGGCCGGAGATAAAATCCTGGGAACTTTTGCCCAGAAGGATTTGGTGTCCGACGATGAAGAAAATCTGGACGAGAAGGACCTGATCTACCATGTGGGCACCGCCGTAAAAATTCAGAAGATGCTGCGCTTTCCCGACGGCAGTATTCGTTTGCTGGGTCAGGGTGTGGCTCGCTGTCGCATCAAGAAATTCATTGAGGGTGAACCCTACATGAAGGCCCAGATCGAATTGATCGAAGAAGACGTGCAGGAAGATTCCCGCACTCTGGCCTACATGCGTGGCGTGGCTAATAATTTCCTGAAAATCATCGACGCCAGCGAAACTCTTTCCGAAGAGTTGAAAGTGGTCGTCATGAACATTGATGATCCCGGCCGTCTGGCCGATTTGATTGCCACCAATCTGGAAATCGATGTGGCCGAAAAGCAATCCATGCTGGAAGAGAAATCCCCTCGTAAACGGTTGCAGATGCTTTCCAAACTGGTCATGCGTGAGCTGGATGTCCTTGAGCTGGGCCAAAAGCTCCAGACCAATGTGCGCAAAAGCATCGACAAGGATCAGCGCGAGTATTATCTGCGCCAGCAGTTGAAGGCCATCCAGCGTGAGCTGGGGGACACCGACGAAGGCTCCGTGGAGCTTGATGAACTGGCCGAACGCATCGCCGAAGCGGATTTGCCTGAAAAAGTTCAGGCCGCTGCCGAGCGGGAATATGACCGGCTGAGCCGCATGTCCCCGGGTGCCAGTGAGTACACCGTCAGCAAAACCTACGTTGATTGGTTGCTGGAATTGCCCTGGAATATCAGCAGTGAAGACAAACTGGACCTGGACCGGGCCCAGGAAATTCTGGAACGGGATCACTTCGGGCTGGATGATGTCAAAGAACGCATCATCGAGTATCTGGCTGTGCGTAAACTGAAAGACAACCACCGTGGGCCCATTCTCTGCCTGGCGGGTCCTCCCGGTGTGGGAAAAACCAGTTTGGGGCGCAGCATTGCCGAGGCCGTGGGCCGGAAATTTTTCCGG
>JAOZJV010000462.1 GCA_029935695.1 Candidatus Krumholzibacteriia bacterium
TTACGATGCTCAAAAAACTTGGGCACAGATCATATCGGCTCGCCGCCAGTGGTCGCTCGGGGGACGCAGAGGCCCTCTGCCCGCTCTGGAGACACGACAGGAAGCTCTGAAACTGGTTCTGGAAAAAGGACAAGTTCTCAAAAAAGATTTTCTTCCCCTGATCGATCCGCAATATTTGACCGAGCTGGACCCCCGAATAGGTAACGAGGCCGCCAAAGCAACTTTTGCCTGTGGCCGTCTGGCCTGGCTGTTGAGTCTTGACGGATATTTGTGCCAGGGTGAAAAACTGGGCGCACGACAAATTTACCCCACCCGGCAGCGGTGGTTTGTGATGAGAGTGATCTGCAGGTACCGGACATTCATCACTGGCCCGTGCGTTTGCTGCCCTTGTGGGATACTCTGCTGATGAGTCATCGCGACAAAAGCTGGACGGTTCCCCTGGCAGCGGAGAGGCCTCTGGTTTGGCGCAAAGCTGCCTATGTTTCATCAGTGGTTTTAGTCAGGGGTAGAGTTGTTGGCACCTGGAAAATGCAGCGCAAGGGCTCGGTTTTGAATTTTGAATTGGATCCATTGAGTGGCTGGGACAAAGCTCCTCATTTGCCAGGTTTTCGTGCTGAAATCGAGGCAGTGGCCCGGCACCTTGAACTGGAACCGGGAGTCACACCATGAACCAAAGATTGCAGGCCCTGGATGTCTTCCGGGGCCTCACTGTGGCGCTGATGATTCTGGTGAACAATCCGGGCAGTTGGGCCCACATCCATCCGCCTTTGCGGCACGCTTCGTGGCACGGATTGACACCCACTGACCTGGTTTTTCCCTTCTTCCTGTTCATTGTCGGGGTGGCGGTGTCTCTGGGTTTTTCAAACCGGCTGAGCAGGGGAGCATCGACTCCTGATCTGGTGCAGAAAATCCTTTGGCGAAGCGTGATTATTTTTTCCCTGGGTCTTTTCCTGAATGGTTTTCCCTTTGGCCTGTTGGGACCAAAATCATTGGCCGAAGTTTTTTCCCATCTGCGCATTTGGGGAGTGCTGCAACGCATTGCCATTTGCTATTTGATGGTGGGGTTGACGGTGGTTTTCATCACCAGCTTGCGCGGCCGGTTGGTGGCCTTCGCCAGTTGGCTGTTGTTTTATGAATTGCTGATGAGATGGCCGTTGGTGACTGGGTGGGGCGCGGGAAGCTTTGCCCTGGAGGATAACTTCGTGCGATTCCTGGATCTCAAAACCCTGACAGAGGCACATCTGTACAACGTTCGGGGTGTGGCATTTGACCCGGAAGGTCTGCTGTCCACCTTTCCTGCGTCGGCCACCACGATGTTGGGCTTTTTCATGGGCGAATTTCTGCGACAGCCCCTCGCTCTCAAAAATAGATTGGCAAAGCTGGTGCCGGCGGGTTTTTTGCTGGCAGGAGTTGGTCTGAATCTGGGTCTGCTTGAACCGGTGAACAAACAATTGTGGACCATCAGTTACGTGGTTCTGACAGGAGGTCTGGCTGTCCTTGTTTTGTGTTTTTGCATTTTGTTGATTGATGGGCGCGGTTGGCGCAGGGGTGTCAGGCCGGCGGTTATTTTTGGGCGAAATCCTTTAGTGGTGTTTGTTGGATCAGGAATTGTTGCGCGGTTGCTGTATCTGATTAAATTATCAGGACCGGATGGTATACAGATAAGCCTTAAAGCCATACTGTTTAGGGATATTTTTGTGCCCTTGGCCGGCCCAGTGAATGGCTCATTTTTGTATGCTGCAACTTTTGTCGGTTTGTGGCTGGTGTTTTTGTGGTGGATGGACTGTAAAGACATTTATATCAAGATTTGAACAATTTGGGGATGATTTGTGCAGCGGGCTGAGTTATCATTCAGAAGCCATATAAAAACAGAGAAGACATGTCAGGACAGACTATGACCAGAACCGCCGTAATTTCAGACATTCACAGCAATTGGCATGCGTTGAGGTCTGTTTGGGCGAGAATTCTTGAGCTCGGTTGTGATCAGGTCTACTGCCTGGGGGATATTGTGGGCTATGGGGCCCGGCCCATTGAGTGCCTGGAACATTTGCGCGAACACCAGGTGACCTGCATCCAGGGTAATCATGACGCGTTGGTTGCCGATGGATCTCTCGAATTGAAATTCAATGCTTTCTCTCTGGCCGCCGTTGCTCACAATCGAGCCTTGCTCAACGCCGACCAACTGGATTTTCTCGGTACCCTGCCCATAAGGATGGAGCCCGAACCAGGGGTCATTCTGGTCCATGGGGCTCCCGATGATCGCGACCGTTACCTTCTGTATTACAATGATTTCCTGCGGACATCTGCTGACCTGTTGAAAAAAAGTGGCCCTGGCGTCTGTTTCTTTGGCCACACCCATCAGGCCCTGACTTTTGATGGTGTTGATTTAGTCCCCCAGACCCAGGCCAAGGTGCCCATCGACGTCCAGGCTATGATGCTTTTCAATCCCGGCAGCGTGGGGCAGCCCCGTGATGGCGACCCCCGGGCTTCTTTTATCTACTGGGATCGTGAAGACGGAACCATCAATTTCGAACATGTGGCTTACGACATTGACCGAACCCGGGAAGAGATCCTGGCCGCAGGTTTACCTGAGCGGTTGGCCAGCAGGTTGCTTGAAGGGCGTTGACCGGCAAGTTGCGTTCTGGAAAAAACGGGATAATCGATTCCCGATTGTCTATATTATTTGTCTGAAAGTTAAATTCAAAAGGCGCGGCAGCGGTTTCCGTTGGTTGCTGCTAAACAAGTGTTCCAGGAGGATGCGAAAATGGCCATCGAAACCACTCGTGATATGGTGAACAAGGTTTATGAGCAGTCGCGCAAGCGTCTGGATGTGGTGCGGGGGCGCCTTGGCAAACCCCTGACGTTGGCTGAGAAAGTTCTCTTTGGCCATTTGGCTGATGCCGAGAACCAGGAATTTGACCGCGGCGAGGCCACGTTGGCTCTGCGCCCGGACCGTGTCGCCATGCAGGATGCCACCGCCCAGATGGCCATCCTTCAATTCATGCAGGCTGGTCGGGATGAAGCTGCGGTGCCTTCGACTGTGCACTGCGACCACCTTCTGCAGGCCTACAAAGGCGCCGAAGAAGACAAGCTGACGGCCCTGGATGTGAACAAGGAAGTGTACGATTTCCTGCAGAGCGCCTCTGCCCGTTACAACATGGGCTTCTGGAAACCCGGCAGTGGCATCATCCACCAGATCGTGCTGGAAAATTATGCCTTCCCCGGCGGCCTGATCATCGGCACCGACAGCCATACGCCCAACGGCGGTGGCCTGGGCATGGTGGCCTGTGGTGTGGGTGGCGCCGACGCCGTGGATGTCATGGTGGGCATGAACTGGGAAGTGAAGCATCCCAAGCTTATCGGTGTGAAACTGATCGGCGAGCTGAGTGGCTGGACTGCTCCCAAGGATGTCATTCTCAAGCTGCTGGGCATTCTGACTGTTAAGGGTGGAAA
>JAOZJV010000463.1 GCA_029935695.1 Candidatus Krumholzibacteriia bacterium
GTGTGAGGGTTTTTCAGGGGAAGATAACAACCCGTGATCTGGTTCATAATGCCACGCGCTCAGTGGATGAAAAAGTTTCTCTCTTAAAGAAAATTTATACGGGAAAATACGAGGACATCAAGACTCTTGGAGCGGGTGATATCGGTGTGATTTGTGGTTTGTCCCAGGCCCAGGTCGGCGATGTGCTGGGTTCGGCCGACAACATTCCTGACAGCTACAGTTTCTCTGCTCCGTTGCTGACGGTGATGGCCACCCCGGACAATGACGCTGATTTTTCCCTTCTGACCACCGCACTCAGGGAGTTGGCCGCCGAAGATCCCATGCTGGACCTGGAATTTTTGCCCCAGCAGCGTGAGCTTCATCTGAAAATCACCGGTTGGATTCAAATTGAAATTCTGGAATCTGTTTTGAAAGATCGCTTCGGACTGTCGGTGAGTTTTTCCAGCCCCACCATCATTTACAAGGAAACACCAAGCACCACGGGTTTTGGTTTTGAACGTTACTGGATGCCCAAACCCTGCTGGGCTATTTTGAAGCTCCTGATTGAACCGTTGCCGGTGGGAAGTGGTGTTCAGTACGAATCCCGGCTGGGGGTCAATGATGTGGCTCTTAAATACCAGAACGAGGTGGAGCGCACCATGGGCAAGGCCCTGCGTCAGGGGCCCAAAGGCTGGGAAGTCACCGATTTGAAAATCACTCTGGTGGAGGGCGAGGAGCACCCGATTCATTCGCGGCCGGGCGATTTTATTATTGCCACGCCCATGGCCATGATGAATGGCCTGGTGGAGACGGGGACCACCTTGCTGGAGCCTGTTTTGGCTTTTAAAATATCGGCCGCACGGGACCTTTTGGGCAGCATCACCAGTGATTTGTCCCGGATGAGGGCCACGTTCGGGAGTCCGGATGTGGTGGAAGACCGGTTTGTTCTGGAGGGGAAAATTCCAGCGGCCACATCCCTGGATTATCCGGTTCAGCTGGCATCCCGAAGCGGCGGCAAAGCCAAGATTTCCACCCGGTTGTGCAGTTATGAACCGTGCACTCTTGAGCAGGGAAAGACCACGTCCTTTCGGGGGATCAGTCCTTTGGACCGGGCCAAGTATATACTCAAAGCCAGAGGCGCCATCACTGAGTAGGTTGTCAGGCCATCCCCATGGTGTTAAAATACATAAGAATATCCTGATTCCCACGATTCTTAACCTAAGAAGGCTTTCTTGGATTACAAATTTTTTGCCCCGTGCCCCGACCAACTCACCGAGTTGGTGGCCGCTGAAGTGACCGCCATTGGCGGGACCAATGTGCACACGGCCTACTGCGTCGTGTATTTTGATGCCTGCGAAGAGGTGGCCTACAAGGCTCATCTGCATTTGCGTCTTGTCAGCAGATTGTGTCGCATTTTAAAAGAGATTCCTGCTCAATCTCCGCGGATCATTTTCGACAAGGCCCGCAGAATACGGTACGACAATCTGTTCTCGTCTGACCTGCCCATCAGCATCAACGTAGCGTCGGGAAATGCGGGGGGAAAAATTGAAACACACTTGATTGGCAGCAAACTGCGCGAGGCCATCAACGATTGTTTCGAGCATCACAAAAATGTCAAACCCAACCAGAGTTCCTACAAGGCGCCCATCGGCATCAATGGCTATTTCAACAAGAACCGCCTGCTGGTGAGCATTGATACTTCCAATGAGAGTTTGCACCGCCGGGGTTACCGGGAAGAAGGCCATCCTGCCCCCATCAAAGAGAGTCTGGCTGCCGCCTGTCTGGCTGTGTGCCAGTACGATGGCACGATTCCCTTTTACGATCCCATGTGCGGCAGTGGCACCATTGTTATTGAGGCGGCTCAAATCGCCATCAATCGGGCCCCTTTGATTCACCGCCAGAAAGGCGGTTTTGGTTTCGAGTATTTGCATGATTTTAATCCCGAGGTTTGGCAGTCTGTAAGGGCCCAGGCCAAGGCAGGGGAGCATGCGCTGAAGACAACGATCCATGCCTCGGATATTGAACCGGATTTCATCAAAATTGCCCAGAAAACGGCGGCCAACGCTGACCTTGAATCTGAAATCCAGTTTTCGGTCAAAGATTTTTTCAAAACTGAAAAGCCAGCGGAAAATGGACTGCTGATTATCAACATTCCTTATGGTGTGCGGATGGATGAAAAGCCTGTCGACGGTGAATACCTGGTGGAAATAGGTGAGTATTTTAAGAATCATTACCAAGGCTGGCGGTGCGCGATGTTGGCCCCCACCGATTTGCCCATCAAAATGATTCGTTTGAAGCATCAGAAGAAAGTGCAGTTTCTCAATGGCACCGTGCCGGTGACGCTTGTGGTGTATGATATCTTTTGATGCTGATTAACAGGAGGGTAGCGCCATGTTCAACCGTCTGCCCATATCTGTTTTTTGGTTGTGAGCACAGCTGCCTTGGCTGAGGTCTCCTGTTGTGATACGCCGGTGCCGGTGGAGGGTCTCAGTCTGGATGCGATCAAAAGTTTTTATCGCCAGTAGAAGTCATGGGGCTTCCAACGGGAGCGGCCATCGTGTGCGCTTTTTGCTTTCTGTTGGGGGTTCAGGTGGTGGTGCAGGCGGTTATGGGTCGGGAATCTCTGTAGAACTGGTTTGATGGATGGAGCGGGACAAAAGTTCTGTTTCATGCTATAATTGAAGGGGTAAATAATCAAAAACTGACCACCACCAGACATCTGCTGTACTTTGGGGGACTCCAAATGCCTAAATATCGCCATCTCTTTCTCTTCCTGGTGATCGCCACCATGGTTTTTTCCACCGCCGGGGCCCAAACCATCATGGGGCAGTACGGAGAAGGAAGCATCACCTTCGACTATGAACAATGGCCTTTTGGTGGCCTTGAAGGAACATTCCTGGCCGATGGACCGGTGTGGGATGAAGATTTGAATTTCCCCGGAGGCCAAACCAGCGGCTGTGGCGGCGGCATCACTGGCGCAGTGGGCGATACCACGCGGACCATTGCCATCGGCGCCATCGACAATCCGGATGGCAGCCAGGATGTGGTTCTGCTTTTTGTGACCTTCCCCGAAGGTCCTGCGGAAGGCAGCTACGCCGTGGATTTAGATAATATGACCGTGGGCTTTGGCTGGATTGATGATGTGGTCAATTTGACTATTCCCGAAGAAGGCGATGACTACCAACTCTGGTTCGATAGCCTTGAAGCCGAACATAAATTTGTCAGCACCAGCGGGACCTTCGATGTCACAGCTGTGAGTGAGGGTAGTTTTACCGGTACTTTCACCGGCCTGATGGGTGAACCGGAAGATTACATTATCCTCGATATCACTGGTGGCCAGTTTGATCTGACCAGCGTGGTTCCGGCGCCTGTTCCCGCAGCCAAGGCTCCTGCCCATTTGGCCGCCGCTCCGAATCCTTTCAATCCCCAAACCCAGATTTCATTCTACAATGATCAACCCCAGCGA
>JAOZJV010000968.1 GCA_029935695.1 Candidatus Krumholzibacteriia bacterium
AGGTCCAGGATAAATCTGTAGGTGGCTGCTTCGTACGATGTCAGAGCCGGAGCGGTTGAATCATCAGAACCCAGATCACCCGCCGAAACCCGCCGGCTGTCCACGATTCCCTGCCAGACAATGCGCTTTTCCAATACATCAACAATGGCCACGTCAGCAGTCAATTCGGCGCCTTTGCCCTCTTCATCGTTAGAATATTGCAATTCGTAAGGCACAATCAAATGAGTCCATCCTCTGCGCAGGGCCAAATCAAGGGTGGAATGGCCCTGCAGACTGAATGTGGCTTTGCCGAGGGAATCTGTTTGCGCTTCCACACCGGGACCAACGGCTGCCAGAGGATCTTTGCCAATGCCCAGGTAGGTGATGGTGGTACCGGGAATCATCGTCTGCGTCAGGTTAATCAAACCCTCCAGCCACACGCAGCGCATCAACATACGCCGCTGGCTGGGGCTTCTGTTCCACGACTCAAGAGCCTCATGACTGGCTTGATGGGAAAACGGAACCAGGGGTTGAGTAATGGCCAAATCCAGGGGTAAGAGTGACGAGGGAGGAAACACCTGGTGTTCGGCGTCAGGCTG
The DNA here is from genome assembly GCA_029935695.1 of Candidatus Krumholzibacteriia bacterium. GTDB lineage: Bacteria > Krumholzibacteriota > Krumholzibacteriia > LZORAL124-64-63 > LZORAL124-64-63 > LZORAL124-64-63. Next base: position 579 of record JAOZJV010000968.1, read on the forward strand.
AGGACCGGCAGCACAGGCGGCCAGCATGAACAGCAAACCTGTCAGCAGAATGTAAAGAAGATGTCTGTAAACCATGGCTAAACCTTCATGGTCGGGAAAAATGCAATCCTGCCAGGGAATCACCTGGATTCACGAGCAACCTCAAGGCAGATCAGAGAACGGGCCCCGGAATCTACTGATCAGATGCAGAATTTGTGCCTCGGATAGACATTTTTCTACGGGAAAAACTGGCACGACCTTCTTCAAACAGGTACAATTCCAGAAGAACACTTGATCTGGAAACGGCCCGGTAAACCCTGGGCCGAATTCATCATACCCTCGGAGACGGAACTTGAAAATCAATTCCCTTAAAAAACAATTCCCCCGCAAGGATATTCCCAAGACGCCCTTTTATGTGTCCATTGCCGGCAACATCGGCGTGGGCAAGAGCATGATCACCACCATGATCGGTGAAGTGTTCGGGTGGCGAATGTTTTTTGAGCCG
>JAOZJV010000464.1 GCA_029935695.1 Candidatus Krumholzibacteriia bacterium
CCAGAACCACGTCATAACGGCTCAAGTGCTCTTCACTGCGCATAAGCTGGCCGGGTTTCTGGATCACGGCGGCATCAAATCCCAAACGGGAAGCTTCCACTTGAAGCTGTTTGATCTGGCCGCTGTCTTCAGGCAGCACATTGAGCACCAGAGTGCGTCGGCCCAGTTTCTGCAAATGGGCAGCGGCAGTTAAAATCATGCCTGTCTGGCCAATGCCCTGGGGACCCATGAATGCATGGCATCCGTAAAAACCATCCCACTGACAATTGCTGGCTTTGAGATTTTCGCCCAGCCAGGCCAAGGCAGCCACCCGGTTATTGGCGGGCTGCCCCGTTTCACTGGTGAACCGTGTGAGCAGTTTTTGAATAGTTTCCGCTGCAGCGCCTCCTCTGAGCAGAGATTCTGCCAGAGGGTTATTGCGGGTGATGGAAGCGCTCAGATCCAGCTTGTCGTATTGCTTGGCAATGGAGGCCACGAGCTCTTCGATGCGTTCCACTTCCGCCACCATTTCCAGCTGAGTTGCTCCATCACTGGAAGGTTGCTGGGCCGTGAAGGCTGCTGGTGTTAGTCCCTGAGCAGTGTCTTGGGGTGCTTGCACCATGACTTCCACAACCTTTTCATGACCGAGGCCCAAAGGTTGACGCCGAGTGACACTTCTGCTGCCGAGTATGACGGCATCATCACCAAACTGCTGCTTCACCATTTTGTAGGCACCTTTAAGGGTTGGTGCAGAAATCACTGCCGGTTGGCTTTCAGCCAGTTGCCTGGTTCTGTTGCGCGAAACCATTGGTCACCACCGTTCCAGCCGACTGGACCTGCGCCGAGGAAGCAACCTCGGTATAGCCCATGACAGCCAAGTTGGGATATGTGGGCTCGATGAGCCTTTTGACAAAAATTCTGATGGGAGTTGGCACCAGCAGTACTGGTGGCGGGCCGCTGGTGTATGCCGTGCGAAGCACTGCCTCCAGTTTACCCAGAAAGAGCTGCGCAAAGGCCGGGTCCAACATGACTCCGCCCACTTGCTCGCTGTCCCGACTGGCCTGGACAAGGACTTGTTCCGCTTCAGGATGCAGCGACACCACATGCAGGCGGTTGTCTGTTTCACAATACAGAGCGGTGATGGAACGGCTCAAGGCTTCCCGCACTTTTCCCAGGAGGAAATCGTTGCCCATGCCGCTGCCCGAATAATTGGACAGGGTTTCAAGGATGGTGATGATGTCTTTCACTGGCACGCGTTCGTGCAGCAATCCCTGAAGAACATTGTGCAAGGTGTTGATGGAAACCTTGTCGGGAATAAGATCTTCAACCAGTGCCGGGGCAAATTCGCGAATGCTTTCGCACATGTCTTTGATGTCCTGCCGGCTGAGCAGTTCATCGGAATGGGTGCGAATGATTTCCGAAATATGGGTGGCCAGAACAGCTGCAGGTTCGACGACTGTGTAACCTTCCACTTCGGCTTCGGATTTCCGGTCTACGTCTATCCACAGAGCAGGAAGATTAAAAGCGGGTTCGGTGGTGGGTGTGCCTTCAACTTCACCGGTGTCCGGACGCGTGCTCATGGCCAACAGACGAGCCGGATACAGCTGAGAGCGCGCAATTTCAACGCCCTTCAGTTTGATGATGTAATCGTGGGCCCCAAGCTGAAGGTTGTCCCGAACACGGATGGGATGAATGAAAATGCCCAACTCTCCACCGACTTGCCGCCGGATGTTGCTGATGCGGCTGAGAAGATCTCCCCCACGTTTGTCATCAACCAGAGGGATCAGGCCATAACCAATTTCCAATTCCAAACGGTCCAGAATGAAGAGCTCTTCGCCATTGATTCCCTGAGGAGTTTCTTCAGCTTCGGCAGATTCAGCCTCGGTCTCTTTATCCAGGCTTTCTTTGTCATCGTAATTCTGAACCCTTTTGCCCATAAAGTGCCCACCCACTGCTGTGGAGGCGGCAAAAATCAAGAAAGGAAGGGTGGGCAGTCCTGGAATAATGGCCATGATGGTCATAGCGACACTGGCCAGGTACAGAGCTTTTTTCTGGCGGAAAATCTGCAGGGTAATGGTTTGACCCAGATTCAAAGAACTGCTGCTACGAGTAACCACCAAACCGGCGGCGGTGGAAACCAGCAGCGAAGGAATTTGACTGACCAGGCCATCACCCACGGTGAGCATGGTGAAACGGCTGAGGGCTTCGGCAGCGGGCATGCCCATTTGAACCATGCCGATGATGAAACCGGCCACAATATTCACCACGGTGATCAGGATACCGGCAACGGCGTCACCTTTGACAAATTTGCTGGCACCATCCATGGCCCCAAAGAATTCGGCCTCCTGGGCAATGGCGGCACGGCGTTCCTTGGCCTGAGATTCGTTGATCAGTCCGGCGTTCAAATCAGCATCGATGGCCATTTGCTTACCAGGCATGGCGTCGAGAGTGAAACGGGCTGCCACTTCAGCAATGCGCCCACTACCCTTGGTGATGACCATGAAGTTGATGATCACCAGAATTATGAAGATGATTACACCGATGATATAGTTACCACCGACAACGAAATCACCAAAGCTGTCAATTACCTGACCAGCGTTGCCCGTGCTCAGGATGAGCCTGGTGGAGGCCACATTGAGGGATAATCGCATCAAAGTCAGGATGAGAAGCAAACTGGGGAAACTGTTGAACTGAAGAGGCTCTTTGAGATAAAGAGCCACCAGAAGAACCGTGATGGAAAAGCTGATGCTGAATGTCAACATCATGTCAAGCATGACAGGAGGCACCGGGATGACCAATAGGCCCAGAATCACCATGACGGCAGCAGCACTCAGAATGTTACTGTTTGCCAGTACAAGGTCTCTGTCGATGATGTTTGCCTCAGCCAAAATCTACTCTCCAGGGTTCGGTTAGCCTTTTTTCAGGCGGAAAATGTAGGCCAGGACTTCTGCCACAGCCTGGAACAACGATTCGGGAATCTGCTGTCCCACTTCACACTGGCGATACAAGGAACGTGCCAGAGGTTTATTCTCGATAATGGGAACTCTCGCTTTGCGTGCGGTCTTCTTGATGATCTGGGCAATGTGGTCCTGGCCTTTTGCCACAACCATGGGAGCAGGCGAGCCGGGGATGTATTTGAGAGCCACGGCAAAGTGAGTCGGGTTTGTGACCACCACATCAGCTGTGGGCACCTCAGCGAGCATGCGTTTGCGGGACATTTCAAATTGCTGGGCTTTGATCCTGGCCTTGATCTGGGGATCACCCTCCATGTCCTTGTTTTCCTGCTTCACATCGTGCTTGCTCATCTTAATTTGCTCTTCGTGCCGATGTACTGTCCAAAACCAGTCCACAATGGCCAGAAACACGGTGAATGCCAGCAACTGGGCCATCAATTTGATAAAGGAAATTTTCCCGAGAGCCACGATAGCCGGCAGAGTCAGCAGAGCCGAAGAGTTCAGTTCACCG
>JAOZJV010000029.1 GCA_029935695.1 Candidatus Krumholzibacteriia bacterium
TTTCTGGGCTACGTGTTCTTCGGCTTGAAGAACAAAGATAAAGTCGATGAAATGGCGGCATTGCCGTTCGTAACGGAAAATGAATCTTCTGATGGCTACCCTGAAGGGAGGGCCCGAGACAATGAGTGAATATAAAGACAGTGGCCATGACAACAGGTCGGAGTATGTAGCCGACACAGTCATGGAGCATGAATACGACGGGATCCAGGAATTCGACAACAAATTGCCGAACTGGTGGTTGTGGCTCATGTGGGGCAGCATGGTTTTCGCTCTGCTTTACTGGCTGGTTTTCCACACTCTGGAAATCCGTGATCTGCCCCGAGGCGATTTCGAAACTGAAATGCGAGTGGCCGATGAAGCCATGATGGAACGCATGAAGAATAACCCCGTGACCAACGAGTCGCTCATGACCATTGTGGACATGCCGGCCGAGGTGACCAAAGGGCGGGAAATGTTCGTAAAGTTCTGTGTGGCCTGCCACCTCGACAAGGGGGAAGGCCTCGTCGGCCCCAACCTCACCGATGGTGTGTGGATTCACGGTTGCCAACCCATGGACCTGCACAAAACCGTTTCTGACGGCGTGGCGGCCAAGGGTATGCCTTCGTGGATGAATCAACTCGGACCCGGTGGCGTGCAGACGGTGGTGGCTTATGTCATGACCATCCGCAACACCGATGTCAAAGGTAAAGCCCCGGAAGGGGAGCCATGCAAGTTCTAATCGTCTTTGGCGATGGAAAGCACAACGGAAAGGGCGGTCGCCATCCGGCGGCCGCCTCTTTGTTATGGTCAAAAGCACACGCTTTGACCCTGAATTGGAGGATTCAAAAATGACAGAAAACAGCGGGCAGGATGCCCCACGGAAAAAGGTCAGCAAGAAACGCGCGCCGGACCTGAATACCGTTTACACCATCAACGCCGATGGCTCCCGCAATTTCCTGCAGGTTGCCGATGTCAAAGGGAAGTGGCATCTTCGGCGTAATATTACTTACTACATTTTGCTGGTTGCTTTTCTACTCACACCCTGGCTGACCATCGGCGGCAAACCGGTTCTGCATTTGAATATTCCCGATCGCAGCGCCCACATTTTTGGGGGCACCTTCACCAACCAGGACTTCCATCTGGTCTTTTTCCTGCTGATCGGCGCCGGCCTGGGCATCTTTGTGATGACTTCACTGTTCGGCCGCATCTGGTGCGGTTTTCTTTGCCCCCAGACCATGTTCATGGAAGGGGTTTACCGCCCCATTGAGCGTTTGATTGAGGGCGATCGCATGACGCGCATCAAACGCAACAAGGGTGACGCCAGCGCCGATAAAGCGATCCGCAAGTTTCTCAAACACGTTGTTTTCATTGCTCTGTCATGGTTTTTCTCGGTGGCATTTGTTGCCTACTTCATTCCTGCCCGTGAGTTGGTCACCCTGTTGCCCTTCTTTCCCGGGCACGGCACGGCCTTGATCTGGGTATTGTTCTGGACCGGCATGCTGTACTTCGATTACAGCTGGTTTCGCGAGCAAACCTGTTTGATCATCTGCCCCTACGGCCGCCTCCAGTCTACGCTGGTGGATTACGACACCGTAATCATCGGTTATGACGAAAAACGCGGTGAGCCCAGGGAAAAAGGTGTAAAATCAGGCGGTGATTGTATCGATTGCCGTCGCTGCATTGACGTTTGTCCCACCGGTATCGACATCCGCAACGGGCTTCAGCTTGAGTGCATCGGTTGCACAAACTGCATCGATGCCTGTGATGACATCATGGACAAGATTGGCTTGCCCCAGGGCCTGATCCGCTTTGATTCCTCTCGTGGATTCGAGACGGGTACAAGCAAGACATTCCGGCCCCGGTTCTGGATCTACGCGGTGGTCCTGCTTGCTCTGACGGCGTTGTTCATTGTTCGCGCCGGCAACCGCGAGTCGTTCCACATCACTACGATGCGCAGCCAGGGCATGCCCTACACCATCGATGCGGGCAATATCCGCAACCTGTACACCATGCACCTGCAGAACAAAACCGACGAGGATAAGGTGTACTTCATCAGCGCGGCCGACGACGCACTGGCTGGCTACGAGGGTGTCTCGTACATCATTCCCCAGCCGCGCATTGCCTTGTCACCGTTGGGTGATCAGCAACTGACTCTGTTTGCGATCATGCCCAAATCGAGCTATTCTCTGCCCGAGGATTTCCACTTCGCGTTCACCGATTCGGCGACCGGCGTGGTGCAGAAGAATAAAGTTCGTTTCCGGGGGCCATGATAAAATGCGCAAATGGTTGTACGATCGTCCGTGGATCTGGATTGTTGTCATGCTGACATTGTTGGTGGGTTTTGGTGGTGTGGTGCTGGTCATTGCCGAGCTGAACAAGCCGACTATTGTTAAGCCGAAGACTTCGATGGTATCTCCGATTGAAGCTGTGAACTTCAGGGGGGATACTGTCTGAGATTTGTTGATGGAATGCCCAAGACTCCAGTGGGGTCCTGGGCATTTTTTTATTTAGATTTTTTTTTAACAGACGATAAAGAATAACTATCACCTAAATAAAGAAAATCATATTTGTTCGGAGAAATTGTGGAATATTCCACCAAATGGATAAGTCGGGGTTCAAGTGCCATAATCGGTCTGTTCGCTTTTGCTATTCTGGCGGGGGGCAGTTGGTCCTATTACCGCCAAGTGGTATCCCATTCAAACCAATTGGTGGAGACTTCTGCAAAACAAACCCTCGGAAATATTAGAACCATTGTTCCTTATCTCGTAGAATTTTATGAACTGGATATGCTGCTCCAACTGGAAAAAAGCCACGAACAAGCTGAGAACATCAACTATCTCAGTGTGGTCGATTCCAACAATCTGGCCATTCTGAACCACCGGCAGGGGCCCAGTCTGGCCGAGCTGCGCAAAATTCCCATGAATCAGTTTTTCCGCGAGGAATTCGTACAGCCTTCAGGTAAATCGTATGCCATCGAATTGGGAGTCAACTCTGATTATTATCGCCAGAATCTGGCCATAACCCGGACCGCCCTCATTTTTCTGGTCATCTTTGGCACCATTGTATTCACCCTGTTCAGTTATTTCCTGATCCGCCAGCGACTGGTGGCCATGTCACAGATGCACGATCTGGATCTGGAAAGAGCGGCCAAAGAGGTGGCCGAAAACATGGCTCAGCACAAAAGCGAGTTTCTGGCCAACATGAGTCATGAAATCCGAACTCCCCTGAACGGCATTGTCGGCATCGTGGAACTCTTGAACAGGACTGATCTGGATGAAGAACAGAACTCTTTCCTGAAGGATCTCAATCTCTCCACAGGGAATCTGGTGGATTTGCTGAACAAGGTCCTGGACGCCTCCCGTATTGAAGCAGGAAAGATGGAATTGGAGAGGGCTGAATTCAGCATCGCCAGCATTCTGTCCAACTTGAAGTCCATCTTTGGCAGCAAAGCCAGGCAAAAAGGGCTCAATCTTCAGATCTCCATCGCCCCTGAAGTTCCGGATATGGCCTGGGGAGATTCTCTGCGTTTACAGCAGATATTGAACAATCTGGCGGGCAATGCCCTGAAATTCACCCATAAGGGTTCGGTTATGGTGGAGGTCATGTCCAAGCCATTGAACCAGCAAACCCACGAATACCATTTCCAGGTGAAAGATACCGGGCCAGGCATTCCCGAAAGCTCGTTGGAAACTCTATTTGACCCTTTCACCCAGGTGGACAGCGCCGCTTCCCGCCAGCATCAGGGCTCTGGATTGGGTTTGGCCATTTGCCGGGAAATCGTGCAACTGATGGATGGGCGAATCCAGGTTAGTAACTGCAGTGAAGGCGGGGCCATTTTTGACTTTTGGATCCCCATGGACACAGCATCCCCCAGAGTCGAGTCTCCTGAAAATACTTTGGAAAACATCTCAGAAACATTCAGCTATGATGGATCCTGCCTTGCGGTCATGGTAGTGGAAGATAATCCCATCAATCAGAGAATTCTGTCACTGTCCCTCAAGGGCCTGGGTGTGGAGGCGGTTCTTGCCAATGATGGCCTGCAGGCTCTGGAGTGTTTTGCTCAACAGAAATTCGATCTGATTTTCATGGATTGTCAAATGCCCGAAATGGACGGATACGAAGCTTCGGGCAATATCCGAATGATCGAAAAACAGAAGGGATTGAGGCATACTCCCATCATCGCCATCACCGCCAACAATATGCAGGGCGATCGGGAAAAATGCATGAGGGCAGGCATGGACGATTTTCTGGCCAAACCTTACAAGCGCCATGATCTGATTGAAATCCTTGATCAGTGGACCATGGTTCAGTCTACCAGTTGAAATTTACAGGACGGGAATCATTCCCAAACTCAAGACCGTTTGTCTCCACTGGGTGCTTTGGGCAAAGAGACGCACTGCCTGCACCAGTTGGTGGTCACTGTTCAGACGATGGTAGACCAGCCCCAGGGCCAAACCGACATTCAGGTCTTCAACGTTCAGGTACAGGGAAGGGGTGAAATTCGTCTGCGCTCCAAATCCCAAAACTCCCTTGCGATCGGTTGTCTGCATCAGCTGAACCAACTGGTGGTCTTTTTTTAAACGCTGAGTAAAAGGGGCATTTTCAATTTGAGGAAGCTCTTCCGCCAAGGCGGAGAGTGCCGCTTCGCCGGGTTCCCTACCCACTAATTTAACGGGGACACTGGGCCCACCAACCTCGCTCCAGTTCTGAATGTTACCTTCCAGCAAACTAATCAATTGATCCCGGGTCAGATTTCTGACACCAAGATCCGGATCCACCACAAAAGTCAATGGGATGCGGCCAAGAAATACTTCTTCCAGGACATCACCCTTTTCCTCTGGAGTCAGGGGCCTGCCTGTTCGGCCAAAGATGTTATTTTGGGCAGCCTTTATGCCCCCTGCATGCTTTATGCTGCGTTGGGGAACTACAAAATCATACCCTTCGGCAGCAGGCAATGTGGAAAATTGGGTAAAAAATTCAGTCACGATGCTGGTGGAAGGTCCTGCCCCGGCAATAATGATTGTTTGTTCAGCACTGCTCGCACTTGGCGCACCGATCCAAATCAACCCCAGACAACAGAAAATGAAAACAGATTTTTTTGTCAACCACACCATGAGGCTCCTGAAAATGTCTGGAGAGGTAAAAATTCTGTCAACACTATGAGTTTTCAGGAATTTCATACCACTTCACCTCTACCCCAGACTTTAACAACCACTATAAACCATTAACACCTAATGTGTTACAACCCAATCCACAACATCCCAAACAAACAAAGCAAGCCTGATGCCAACTGGATGATGCCAACTGATTGGGCTCTGGGCATAAAAAAACGCCCCGCGGGTGAACCCACGGGGCGCAGAATCAAATCAGAATTACTTGGCCAGGGTCATTTTAACCGTGGCTTCGTAACCAACGGTGCGCAGACGGGCCAGGTACAAACCAGCGGAAACGGAGTGACCATCGTCGCCTTTTCCGTCCCAGCTGAGTTGCTGATCGCCTTCAGCCATGGTGCCCACAAAGAGGGTGCGCACCACACGACCACGCACATCCAGCACCTGAACAGAGGTGTGAGCCTCTTTGGGCAGGCTGAAGCTGATGAGGGTCATGGGATTGAAAGGATTCGGGTAATTTCCATTCATGGCAAATACCAGAGGAGTATCGACACCACTGACACCACCACCGGTTACGTCCAAGGTCACCGGAACGACACCCGAGTTTCCACTGCCATCGTGGGCAATGACCACCCAGGCATTATAGGTGTTGGTGCTCAGGCCGGTTGAGTCAAAGCTCAGGGTGAGGGTTTCACTATCGCCCTGGTCCACTGAACCACTCACAGGGTTGACGACCAACCACTCCACGGGTTCAACAATACTGAACTGGGCATCGGAAGCATCATTGGCACTGCCGTTGCTGTCGCTAATGCCAACGAGAGCATGAATGCTGCCAGGTCCGCTGAATGCTGTATCGAAAGAACCGGTGTTGGCCAAATCTTCAGCCAGGACATCCCAGTTGTCTCCACCATCAAGAGATACGGACACGTCAACAAAATCAACACCACCAAAGGTGTTCCAGGTGATGGAAATATCGTCACCGGCATAGATCTCTTCCCCGCCATTGGGGAAAGTCACAGCGATTTCAGGATCGGCCTGTGTGAGAACCACGGTGGGACTCAGAACGTGAGGTCCGGCGCCACGGCCGTCGCCAACAATGGTGCTGGGAACTTCCAGGTCACCAATGAAAGAGGGATCGATGGTCAGGCTGATGGTGGCATGAGCGCTCTGGTCCTGCACAACAACACCATAACCCTGGCCGTTGGCAACGCCGTGCCAGATTACTTCGGCTCCATTGCCATTATTGTGATCGCTAATCATGGGACCATAGGAACCACCGGCAAAATCGGTGGAGGAATTGACTGTCACGCCTTCCGGGAAATCCATGGTGACACCGGTCAGCCATTCCACATCAGTGCCACCGTTATAAACCGTCATTTCAATTTCGAAAGTGGTACCGGGCAGGAACGACGTGATGTCCGATGTCAGAGTGCTGCCACTGATGCTCTTGGCACCAGGAGCATCGATGGGAGAGTTGCCCCAAACCATAACATCGTAATTCAGCACGGATTCAGCTTCACCGCTGTTGGTAATTTCGACATATTCATCGGTGGTCTGGCCAGCTTCAAGGCTGACTGAAATGTTGTCCGAATCCAGTTCAATAGCAGGCACTGGAGGAGCTTCGTACTCAGAGATTGTGAAGCTGTAGGGAATACTGTTGCCGGTTTTGGCTGCATTACCCACAATGAGACCAGCCATGTAAATATCCTGCAGAGGAGTTTGGCAGCTGTAAGTTGCATCGTTGTAGTTATCAAGCTCGATTACTTCGATGACACCGGTGCCATCCTGCTTCTTAATGTGCATGCTCAAGGTCATGGGTCCACCGGAATCGGGACCGTCAAAATCGATATCCAGAGTTCCATCAATTTCCCCGGTGAATCCAAGAAGACGGAAAAAATTGGCTGCCAGGTGATCCACGGACCCACTGTCACTGTAAGGATAGCTGGTCGTGTAACCAACAAAGTTACCATAAGGGAATTCAGCTGCTTCACCATAACCAACACCAGGGATGGCCCGGTAGCCGGTGCCGTAATTCCAGGCCGTGAAATGAGCCCAGCCTTCGTCAAGAGTGCTGCCATAGGAGTTCAGGATGGCCTCGAAAGAATCCATGACTGATTGGCCGTTGTGGCTGCGGCGCCACTCCCAGTAATCAGTGATGAAGTCATTACCCCAGGTTTCACTCATCCAGATTTCCCAGACACAGTCTTCGTAGGAACCGGTGCCGGTGGGGCCACCGTCCAGGGGAGTTTCGGGGTGCTTGATGGGGCTGTCACCGGACAGGTAATTGTAAAAATCGTTCACAACATCGAACACCAGATCTTCGGCCCACACGGCATCCACTTCGTTCCATCCACCTTCGGACCAGCGGCTGGTGGCGAACTGGGTAGCGTGCTTGAATTCGTGGGCGGCAGTAACTTTGGCTGCGCCCAGAACATTACCCTCAGGGTCGTCATTGGGTGGAAAACCCTGGAAAGTATTGTGCATGACGATGCGAGTTGAACCCATGCTGTAGTTGACGATGGATGTGTAACCATAAGTTCCGGTCTGTGCCTGGAACGATACGGGGTAAGTGCCGCTGCCAATGGGAGGAGCCTGGAAACGATGATCCACCACTTCGATTTCCCAGGAGGTATCAAAATAGGTGGCAACTTTTTCCACAAAATCAGGAATACCATTGGCCGGGTTCACATCAGCAGAGGGAACAGCATCGGAACCGACAACGCTGTAAGTCAGGGTGAAGTTGCCTCCAGGGCTGACGTAAGTAGACCGGCCAGGCTCAAGAGTCAGAAATTCTTCCACTTCCTGCACCGAAGAGCGAGACATGCTTGCACGCATCTCTTCAAACTGCTGAATCATGGGAGTAGCGCATTTAAGTGGCGCAAAGCCTTCCACCTGATACTCGGCAGGAACTTTGGTGTTCTCAAAAACATGATAGAATTTGATCATGAGTGCTTCTTCGGCACTGAGAATGCCGGCACTCTCATCAGAGTTCACCTTAGCGAGAAACTCATTGGCTGAGGTCAGCGGGGCAGCCTGTGCAAAACTGGCCAATAGCAGGGCCAGTGTCAGGGCGAGCGAGATGGATCGAATCATGGAATATCCCCCCAGGGAAGGTGGCGAGTTTGACGCGCAATGCAAGGTATCCTGAAGATCCGACTCCCGAGGATTCCTTTTAATTCCGCCTGATGGTTGAATGTGGAGAAAGATTATATCAAAATTTTCACAAATAATCACTAAAAAAACACTAAATTGTGTAGATTTCGGTTGTTACCTTTGCCAGGATCACTGTATTCCCTTTTGAGCCCAATTCCTGGCTGTGTCCCCCATAGGAAATTGACAAAGGGCCGGAGTCCAAAGACCCCGGCCCTCCATTTATTACATCCCGCTAATTAACAGGTGTAAGAGCTTCGATGGAGTTCAGCAACAATGCTTCCACATAGGGTGGGTTGTGAACACCAAGGCTACGATCTTCGGTTAGACCGATCCAGTTGAAGAATGCCTGGGCCTGGACCATGGAGTGGGTGCCGACAATGGGCTCCCACGCATCATCTTCAACAACAAATTCAATGATGCCCTGGTCTTCAAGCAAGTCCTGCAAGTCAGCCAGCAGGGCTGCGGTATTGGCTTGAACACCGCCGATGTCGAAATCGGTGGACCCGCTGTGGCAACTTGTGCAGGCGTTGATATTGGGATGCCAGGTGTGACCTCCGGCACCATCTGAATATTCACCCATGTGGCATGTCACGCAGGTGACATCAGCATCGAAATGGCCAAAGGGTACGGTTGGGTAGGAAGTGGAACCAGGAATTTCGGCAAACAGAACACCTTCGTAGATGTTTGCACTGGGTGAGTGATGAGGACCATAGTGGGTGCTGGCAATTTCAAAGGTGTCGCCGGGCGATGCGGTGTTGGGCTCTGCGGTGCGGGCCTGATGGCAGTTTGCACAGACATTGCTGTTATCGCCCAAATCAAACATGGTATCACCATGACCAACATCACTTCTGAAAGGTGCTGAATCCGTCCCCCTCAAAGCGTAGTCATCAATTTCGAAAGTAGTGTGAACAGAGTGGCAATGGTTGCAGCCAATGGTACTCGGATTGAGCAGTTGGCCATCGATGGTGCCGGTTTCCATATACTCGACGAAACCATTGCCGGCATGGCAGGCGCTGCAGCTGGAGTAAACTGCTGAAGCGTATTCGACAAATTCACCAACCGCATGTTGTGAGCGATCGTATTGCAGCGAGATAGAGTTCTGGAGGTCGGTATTGTGGCATTCGAGACAAGTTACGTTTCCATCAATACCATCGGTGCCGTTGGTTCCGTCGGTGCCGTCTGTACCAGCAACACCGGCGGGGCCTTCGTCGCCTTCGCAACCACATAAAACAATCAATGAGAGAAGTAAAAAGAGGGGTAACAATCTGCTCAGTGACATAACGATTCTCCTTGGATGTGGGAGGCATGTATGTCCCCCGGTGAAATGTCACGGTTATATCATGGGTTTAATATGTCAAGATCTTGTTTATTATTTGACAGTCGGTGGGTTTGTCAATAATTCAGCGATAACTGTTATATTTTACATCCTGGGAATACTTTAATTCTTCAATATTTTTGACTGTGTTTTTGTTTGAGTTTATTGGCCAGTATTGTTCCGTAAACCAACTTTCTAAAAGTTTAAAATGAATTCAGATGCCGGCATGACACAATCTCATATTCTGATAAAGACACTAAATTGGTGTTAATATTTAATTTGTGTTTTTTTGTTGTTTTGTTAAAAAATTCTGGTCTCAAAAATTAAGCCTGTCGGTGTCCCAAAAACCAACCATCGATGACTCCCGCCATAACCTTGAATTTCAAAAGGTTGAGACACTGGCAGGAGGTCAATGGATAAGATTAACTGGAAAAAAACTGCCGATAAGCGTAGTATGTAACAGGGATATTTCATCCCTATTCCGCCCCTATTAATCCACTGGGGTTTCCGGGTCTTTCTTGGCCGTTTTTAGACAACTCTTCGGTCTGAAGAAGTTGTCTTTGAGATGCCGCTTAACCGATGAGGTCATAATGGTTTTACCTGGTAAAGTCACCCATTGCCAAGAGCATCATGAAGCCAATGGAAAATTGAAGGCGATTTTTGACTCATCACCTTTGGGAGTTATTGCCCTTGATCTTGAAGGACGGGTGACCATGTGGAGTCCTGGTGCCGAGAACATTTTCGGTTGGACCAGCCAGGAGGTGATGGGTGAATTCAACCCGATCATCACCGATGCAGGATGGGATAAATTTTGGAGCCATTTCGAAAGTGTGATAAAAGAAGGTAAAATCACAATGCAAGTGGTTCGAAAATACTGCACAAAGAAAGGTGACCACATTGATATAGGGATTTCTGCTGCACCCCTGCTTGGCTTTAATGGTGAAATCATCGGTGCCATGGGGATGCATCAGGACGTCACAAAATTCAAACAGGTTCAGCAGGAATGCCTGTCTCGTGAAAAGGAATTAACCCAAAACAAAAAAGAGCTTGAAGAGATTAACTCCGCTTTGAGGGTGCTGCTGAAAAAAAGGGAACAAGACAAGGTGGAACTTGAAGACAATGTCCTGGCTAATGTTGAGAAAGTTATATTTCCTATTTTAACGAAGCTGCAAAAAAGATTGACCGGGAAAGATAAGATCTATGTTGATATGCTGGAGTCGAACCTTGAAGAAATTGTTTCACCATTCACAAAAAGAATGTCGTTCAAATATTTGAACCTTACTCCGTCCGAGTTGCAGGTGGCTAGCTTCATCAAGCAAGGAATGTCCACCAAGGAAATCGCCGATTTTCTGAATTTGTCACCCAAGACCATTGAGGATCACCGAAAAAACATGCGGCGAAAACTGGGAATTTCCAATTCAAAAATTAACCTGAGAACCCAGCTGTCATTTATCAATGAGGATTGAGGAACTGAATCCGACACACGGAAAAGTCTAAAACTCATGGCCTTTTTCAGGAGAACTCAATTTGATAGCTGAGACCAATTTAACACAGGTCTCATCTGCAACGTCAAACAAACTGGGCCCTTTCCTCATGATCCCATCCAGCTGAATTTCCGTCACCTCGGAACCCTCTCCCTCTTTAAGAACCCGCACATCATTGGATTGCTCGTTGGCGTCTCCGTTAAGGAAATCTTCGTCCCAGGTGTCGGCCTTTCCACTCCACACCATGGTGCCGTCGGTCAGACTGTAAACCTCCATGCTCATATAAACACCCCGTCTGATGATCACCGTTCTGGCCAGGGAATTGGCGTGGGGGTCGCGGCCGTCGCGGTTCCTTTGGTCCACTACCGTCGAGGCCATGTCCTGGTCCGTGACCAGCTCAGTATCATCCAGTCGGGCAAAAACCAGATACTGAACCTTCGGTAAATTTTCTGCGATATCTTTGATTTGATCGCGAGTTGGTGCTTTGGAATTGGCAACCCCATCGGCCACGGCTTTCAGAAACTCTTCGGGAACCTGGGAAAAGACTGTGCCGAAGGTCCACACCTCCATGGTGGGTTCCGTTTGCATGAAACCACCATAAAGCATGGGGGAGAAAACCTCGCTGAAGGCATGCCAGGGAGTAAGGAATGGTTTAATTTCCTTTTCGGCTGCGCCATCAGGGACAAAGTTGGTGTTGAGATACACGCCCCCTATGGCCCAGGGAGAGTTTTTCATTTCTTCGAAATCGAAGCTCTCGGTTTGGGTGATGACTTTGGAGCCGCCTCGGCAGCCGGTCAATAAGACAATGGCGGAGATGATGATCAAATACAGAACTTTTCTTGATAACATGAATCTGTCCCCGGAAAAACGTACTGTTCCTATAATGTTATTTTGTGGCACCGGCACCTTAATGGTTAATCCAGCAATTGTCGCTGCCAAAAATCTTTTCTCCCTTTGGGTAGCATGGGCCCGATGGCCAGGCGACCCGTGGGTCCTATGGATTTTTCCAGGAACATCAACTCTTCCATCTTTTCTCTGATTTCCTGAGAAGGCCCTACATCAAAACCCTGCTTTCGCATCATCAACAGACCCTTGGCCTCAATGGAAAGCTCAACGGTGATTTTCAGCAAACAGAAAATATCCACCATGGTTTCCGGGGGAAACATCTTCCGCAATGTCAGCAGGTAAGTTCCCACCGGAGTTTTCGACACACGTCCCTGGTTGATGGCCTCCAGCAATTCCGAATCAGTATCAAATCCAGCGCCCAACCATTTTTGAAGGCTTCGGTTTCCAGCCTGGAAAACCAAATACATGAGCCCGGGCAAGCCAACCAACAGACCGGCAGCTGACAGGGCCGGGGAAATGAAGAATTGATTAAAAACTGCGTGGACAGAAACCGCCAACAGATATCCAGGAAGGAAAAACCAGGGTTTGATGTGAATATTTCGCTCACAAAATCCCTGAGCCATCACCCCGAGCAGGGCCACGGTCGATCCGTGCATCACCGCTGTGCCCAAACCTCTGATCACCGCCACCAGAAGACCCGCATCTGGCCACAGAGTCAGAAAAAGTAAATTCTCCGCCAGGGCAAACCCTACCCCCACGGCGAAACCCAAAATTGCCGCGTCCACTAAAAAACCCACCCGTCGTGTGGCCAGCAGATAGATAAGCCAAGCAGACTTGAAACCTTCTTCAAGAAAAGGGGCCACGTAAGATGAATAAGTGGAAAGCTTCACTCCTGTGTTGATGAGCAAGGCATCGTTTACCACCTGACTGGCCAATGCGGCCAGCAGCCCAAAACACACCGACAGCAGAACTGTTCGCATGCGCACGAGCTTATAACCGTCCATGAGCAGCAGCACCAGCAGATGCACCACCACCGGCAGCAAAGCACTCAGTCCTTTGGCCAGAATGAAAGACATTGTGGATTTCCAGTCAACGCAGAATTTTCAGTGACGCCATGAACTCCTCGGCGGGTTCGTAGCCATCCTCGAAGGCCTGAGCATACCCCACTGAAAGGGTTGATTCCAGAGACGAGAAGAGCACGACCTTGAAATTGACCTGCACCCCGGTGTTGAACACCTCGCTTCTGAGGTTGGTATCGTCCAGGTTGGTCATCAAAGCCGATGAGAAGAAGGCCATTCGAGCCCAGGTGCAATAAATTCCTGGAAAACCCAGACGCCTGAATCGCAACGGAGGCAGGGTCCATTCCACCATGGCCTTGCTGAAATTACGCCCTCCGGCTTCATTGATTTCCAGCCCCGGAAAGCTGTCATTGCTGCGGTAACGGTTAGCACTGGCATGGTCAATCCAGTTGTTGCCAAAACCACCAAAGTAAAAGTTCGCAAATGAATCATCCTGGTCCCCGGGCGACAGTCCCCCAAACGCCCAGAACCATAATGACGAATGATCCCAGGGCAAAGGCATGCCGTAGGCGAGTTCTGCCCTGACCCGCGGAACGATGCGATCGCGCACCCAGGTTCCCGA
>JAOZJV010000465.1 GCA_029935695.1 Candidatus Krumholzibacteriia bacterium
CTGACAGGTTATTATGACCAGCAAGCAGAGGATGAGCTGCCTTTCTGATCAGGAAATGAGGATAAAATTTGGCCCGGCAGTCATCGGAAGGAGATGGCTGTTGGGTTGTTTTTTTGAGGAAAGAATCTGGGTCAATAAATAATCTGAAATATCCACGCACTATTGCGAGTAGCTTTTGGTGTCAGGGGGAAAGAAATGGAGAGCCAAATCAGAGAATTGCAGGATGTTTAAACTTGGAAAAACTGGTGAGAATAAAGTGACAGATAACATTGGGCTCAGGCAAGAAAAGAAATTTCGAGGGTTAACTCACGGCCTTACCTGGTCACATCCCGGTAAAGAGCCTTGATGTCCTCCAAATTCAACCTCTGGGTTGGTACAGGGCCATCAGCAATAGGATCGAAGACAACGAAGTAATCCACTGAGGGCATTGAGTAGCCGTCTTCGATATATGCGGAGATCTCATCGAGATCTTGAGTGCCCCAGAAATTGTTGGTCATGTCAAAATACTCCGTAGGTGTGCCCCAAGTGCCACCAGTCCAATTTTCCACGAACAAGCCATCTCCTTCTCGCAAAATATGGTTGTTGTGCAAAGCGGTTGAGTCAAATCCGTTCAAACTCGCACCGCCAATTCTTATGCACGCGATATCCGAAATCAAAATGTTATCATGGAACTGAATGGCTGTTGCGTCGCCCATATGTAAACCAACGCCCCCTTGTTGAAAAAAAGAACAATCATGAACTGAAACCTGGGCCCACCAAGCAATAACAATGCCCGCTCCGGCATAACCTTGAACATTACAATCCGAAATTTCACCAATAGCTCCGTGACTAATTTGAATACCATATTGTGAGCTATAAAATGATTCTTCGGTGATGAAATCACAATTTCGGATAGTAAAAGGCGCAACACTACCCTGAATCATCACTCCAAAATTAACATCTTCAAATCCACTATTTTCCACTGCCAGCTCTCCAGTTAGAGATAAAAACAGCAAGCCATACATACAGCTAGAAAACGAGCAGTTCCTCACAAGACCGTCGCAATCGTAGGCCTGCACTATCTTTGTGCATTCAACGACCCTGCAATTCTCAAATTCAAATGTCGAAGCAGAGTTCTCAATTGCCACTCGGTTAATATTTTCAACAGTAAGATTCTCAATTCTTAGATGATCTGGATGGTGAATCGAAACAATTCCTGCTGCATAATTAGTATTGGCTTCAGGTTCGGAAGGACCAATAATGGTTTCGCCAATCCCTGAACCTCGCAAGGTAAGAGATTTTTCAGGAATGTTAACATACAGATCCCAATTCCCATCCGTTGTGTAATCATCAAACCGCCCAGGCCCAATTGCGATCACATCGCCTTCAGAAGCAGCGTTAACCGCATGCTGAATGACGGTAAAGTCACCACTTCCGTCCTTTTCAACATACCATGTTGTTCCGAAAACAGATTGCCCGGTAAAAAGAACCAGGAGAAAAATGAGATATGTTGTTGCACGCATTGTCTTGCTCCTGTTGTTATATCAACGCACAACCGTTAGTCTGCGCGTAAAGACTTCAGAATCCACTGACATTTTTATGAAATACACACCACTGGCAACCGAGCGACCAGTGCTATCCTTACCAAGCCACGGCGTATCATAATGTCCGGTCTTTAAGAAATCGTCGATCAAACGGTTGACCCTCCTGCCCCGCAAATCAAAAACATCAAGCCTGACCCAGCCGGCGGCCGGCAAACCAAAGCGGAGATCAGTGCGCGGATTGAACGGGTTAGGTCCAATGGTGAGATAAAACTCCTCGACCGTCTCTTCCAACACTACAAGCTCTATTTCACCGTCTAATCTTTTGAGGGTCATCCCTTCAACAAAGGGAACAAATATCGGTAAAATGGAGAACCCATACGCTTGATTCATCCTTGTCCACGATTCACCATCACCGCTGATCCAACCAACGGATCCGTCTGCTTCACTTCCATAACCAATGGCAGGACCGCCACCTTCACCCAGTTCAGTGAAATCTTCTCCTGGAAACTCAAAAACCACATACAAACCACCAAGAGTAGCACCTACGGGCTCATCAAAAATGGTTTCACTCCAGCTCGATGAACCGCCGATGATTTGCTGGCCAACAACCACTGCATTTTCAATCCGGTCTGGCCCATCTAAATAACCTGCACCAGCAAATAAATGAGGAAAAACCACCGTTTCATCATTATTATACCATAAAATGCCGCTCAGTGCCTGACCCTCAGGAACTTCAACCCGAATGGCCAAATAACCAACGTCATCAACCAAATCCAGGCCCACCATGCCTTCAATTGTCACTTGATCCGCCCCTGCACCCGTTGCAATCAATCCCAATGAAAACAAAACAAGTTGAATCATCGCCCAATAAATCCACTGTGGTTTCATGTCACAACCTCGTTCTCCCTAGTTATTGAGTAAGACAAACCTTGGTACGTACAATGGGGTTCACCGCAGTGCCAGAAACACAATTGTCTTCAATACAGCTTTCAACCTCAAACTTGAAACTGTAGCCCAAAACACATGGTTGGCCTAGCCACTTCACACGGTGGTGGAAAGTAGTTTCTCCCATGGCATCTCTCGTATATTCGGGATCAAGGACTTCCACATCGGAAGAATCAAAATTCAAAATTGCAACCACGTTCTCATAGTTCGGGCCGTCGGTAATGACAACAGTGTCTCTCTCGCGATCTGTCAGCCGGTTGCTTGTCCAGGTTATTCCATAATTCAGCAACCCAGTCCCGGGCAGAAATTCTTTGGTTATGGAAATTGAACTTTGATGGATTTCGATGTCAGTGCCTTGATCCAAGGTTACAACCTGATTGAAACCCTCTGCCATCGGATCAATCAATTCCAAAACCATAAGCGAAGGGTTTGATGGCCATACTGCTTGAATTTCAATGGGTTCATTGAGGGAACCGAGACCGAACAGGAGTTTTCGGGGTTGTTGGCCACCACGAGCACTGCCTCCATCGACCACTTGTTTGCCGATGACTTCACCACTGAGTGTTCGCAGGGTGACCACCGCTCCCAGAGATGACTGATTATCTGCTGCACTTACAAGATCAACACCAATCCAGTTGGTTGCGAACCCTGCTTCCTGATCTGATGGTCTTGCCCGGAACACAAAGTTACGTTGAGCACTTGTCGGGGCACCAATAAGAGCGTCGAGGCCTCCATCCTGATCAAAATCGTCAAACAGCAATCCAGTAGTTGCCCGGTTGATCAAGCCCAAGCCAGCAGCCGAATTTTGATCGAACAGTTCATCCCCCGAGAAGCCTGGATAACCACCCATATTCCTCATCAGCCTTGCTTGAGGGACTTCTGGTCCTGGCCCCTCATATGCTTTTGTCGTCTGAACAACATCAACCCAACCATCAAAATCGTAATCAACAGCAACCCCGTTGGCTGCTGAAA
>JAOZJV010000466.1 GCA_029935695.1 Candidatus Krumholzibacteriia bacterium
TACATGCTTTCCAGATGCGCTGGACTCTTTTTTACGCATTCAATATTGCACACGTAGTGTTTCACATCATCCGACAGTTCAGTGACGAATCCAAAGGGGAGAAAACTGCCAAAGCAGCCCAGATTTTCCATGTTGAAAGCCTTTGGCTTGCCCTTTTTCACCGGTGCAATCTGGGTAAAAATACAAGTGTATCCCTTGGCGTTGGGCTTGGGGGCATCAGGAAATTCGACCCCACCGAGCTCATCGGAGTAAAAACACGCTATGGGTAGATCACAAGTGGGGAAGTGCTTTTCCCAGGCTTTTGTAAAACCATCCTTTATTGCCAGATCCATTATTTTCTCCTTCGTATTCAAGGTATTGAACCTGATTCAATCGGTGATTTGTTATATCAACAATAAGTTTACTGTACAGCCCTGTCTAGTAAAGATTTGACATCAATCGGTATGCCAATTATAAAGCAACATGGTAGTTGGGTGCTTAGACCCCTGAGGACCAGCAGTACGATTTATTCTATTGACTGCCATGAGTTGAAAAAACGGAAAATGACTATGACACCATCAAAAAAGAAACTCAACGTAAGCAAAAACCAATGGCTTGAAAAAGCCCTGGAAGTCCTTGAATCTCAAGGGCACAATGCAGTCAAAATTGACCGATTGGCCAAACTTCTTGGAGTGTCCAGAAGTGGGTTCTACTGGCATTTCAAGAACCGACAGGATTTATTGAAACACCTTCTCGATTATTGGACCGATGAATTCACCAGTGTGCTTATTGAAAATCAGGACATTAAAAAACTGGACGCCAAAACCCGCCTGCTCACTGCTATGCAGACAATCAGAAATGAAAAACTGACAAAATACGATTTGGCCATGTTCACCTGGGCACGAACAGACGCCATGGTTGATGCCGGGGTCAAGCGGGTCATCAGCATGCGCCTTGATTTTTCACGAGAGCTTTACTCTGCCCTGGGATTCGAGGGAGCTGAGCTTGAAATGCGCGCGCGATTGTTCACATGCTATGATGGTTGGGAGGAGGTCACTTTTCCTGATGATCCGGAAGGGATCCATACAAAGCTTCAGGAGCTTCGATTCAAAATGCTGGTGGGGTAATTAAAACGCCTCACCCAGGGAAAGATAAAATCCCGAATCTCCATTACCGAAACCAATATCCATCCTGATATTGACCCGCTCTTTGGGGTCCAGCATGTACCGCAACCCAAAGCCCGCCGACCAGAGCTCACTGCCCAGGGTTAGTTTTTCCGGAGAAGGGGCCACGTCGCCAATACCGGCAAAAGCCACCGCACCCAACCGACCCCACAAATGACTGCGTCTTAATTCAAGCCGGCCCAGCGCCCGGGTTTGATCCATGTACAGACCTCCCCGATAACCACGCAATGCCGTGTCGCCACCAAGACGGGGAAGGATAAAGAAAGGCACATCGCCTTCCAAACGGGTCGTCAGATATTGACCGGCCAGGACGGTGTTTTCGCCCACTGTCCAGTAGCCACGCAAATCGAGAGTGTATTCCTGGTAGGTGTAGTCGCTGCCCATATCTGATCCGCCAAAACGGGCCACTGCCTGCAGGAACCATCCCCGATCAGGCGCCCAGGTGTTGTCCCGGTTGTCAAAAATCAGTGCGGGTCCCAACCCCGAGAGCCATGAATCTTCCGTGCCGTTGACCGTGCCGGTGGCCAATTGTCCTTCTGGATCAACTTCTGACAGCTGGTGCTTGATCAGGCGGTAACTCAGGCCCAGGCGCCAGTTGCCCCAAACCTTGCGGTTGAAATCCAGGTCCGCGCCCAGACGTTTCGAGGTGTAGGCTTCTTCATCGTCCACGCTCACATCGCGGCCGATGCCGTAGAACTGGTCGGGGAATTTCAGATAATGCGGAACCACATTCAAGGCATTCCGGTTCTCGTCCCAATTCAGGCCGAGACCCAGATAAACCATGATCTGATTTTTTAAAGTATAGATGAACACGGGGCTGAAAACCGAAGGGCGGCAGTCGGTGAATTCGGGCTCCAGATAGAAGAACTGCAGGACGGTGCCACCGAGCATCATACCGGTGTCCGGGGTGTAGCCCAACACGGGCAGCAAAACCGTGCTGCTGGTGTTGGCCAGACTGTCGGCGGCGGCTGTTTCGGTCAAGGCCTGGTCCAGTTCCTTCACTGGTGCGGCTTTGTCCTGGGCCGAGCTTGTCATGGGCAGGAGCAGGAGAAGGCAAAGCAAAATCATTTTGAGATCAAACACTGGGACACCTTTCCTGATTTCCTGAACCAGGCACGCAATACTGGTTCACCCCGATGGTACATTCTGACCACGGGGTGATCGGAAAAATGATTCAGAAGCTGCAGATCGGGCTCCCAATCACTTGCTTTCAGTTTGAAACCATTGGGCCTGTTCACACAATACCCCATGGGGTTGCGGGTGATAGATGTTTTTTCTTCCCACACCATCACCACAATACCGATGGCCAGTAATTCGGGGAAGGGGAAACGTTCCCGGATGAGATGGTGCTCAATCCCTGAAATCTTTGATAGTTTGAACATGTCAAACCAATCGGGTCTTTCAGGTTGCAACAGCGATTCGGCTGATTCCAGAATCATCCGGTCCTGGTGGGCCAACATTTCCCCTTCTCCGGCGTTGAGCATTGTATGCCTCCCTGATGAATCTAGATGTTGAAACGGTAACCTACGCCCAGACGGACCAGGCCCATGTTCAGGTCATTATCATCTGCATCCTTCTCATCAAACCAAACGTCGTAGGACGCGTTGATTTCGAGCATTCCACCATGAGCGCTGACAGGGATGAGGAGACCGGCGCAGGCTGCTGCCCCGAAGAATGTGTCTTCGTTTGAATCTTCTGCGCCACCGATATTGGTGGATGCCTGGCGGAAATAGGCTCCGGCCATGCCGCCCACATAGAAACGGGTTCCATCGAAAGGACCGACCAGGTAATTCAGCCCTACCCGCGCCGGAATCACCCGCACCTTGCTGGTGAAATCTTCACCCATGTCACGGCTGCTGAACTGCAACCAGCCGGCATCAATCCGGGCCTGAAAAGATTTGGATAAGGTCTGGTCAAGATGGAAGGCTCCGCCGCCACCACTGGTGGTAATATCTTTCAGATCACCGGTGGGTAGCACTGCACTGCCCTGGGCGCCGAACCAGGTAGTTTGGGCCAAAGCCGGTGCGGCGTTGAGGGCGAAAGTGGCAACGGTTAAAATCAGGATTGTCTTTTTCATTTCAAATTCTCCTCGTAGTGAGTGATTGATCGCGTAACTACGGAGAGAATGGTGGAATTTGGGTAAAAAAACGACCGAGCCCATTGGACCGGTCCATCATTCAGGGATATTGAGGTCCTACCCCACGGGATGGGACTATTTTTTAGGAATTATCTTGCTGCTTACGCCATGCCGTTGGGGTTAACCCAGTGTGTTTTTTA
>JAOZJV010000969.1 GCA_029935695.1 Candidatus Krumholzibacteriia bacterium
ACAAAACCGGTCGATACGGCTTCACTCGCATTTTCTTCCAGCTTTTTGCAAGTGGCACAGCGGCGGTTCATATACAAATACGAGACGATGAATTCTGCCGCCTCCAGAGATTTCTCGTCACCGGTATTGCTGGCCGCTTCAGCCTCGACCACCTCGTCATTGGCCCAAGCCTGAATGGAGACCAATACAATGAGACAGAGCAGAACACTAAAAGTCGTTTTCATGGGCAACCTTCATTCAGTTGAACAGACTTGGGACAGCATCTCTTTCAGCTCGTCCAGGGATGGCAACTTTCCGGACATTTTCAATTCCCCGGCGACGACCAGACCTGGAGGCGATAGCAGCCCATAACTGAGAATTTCCGCAATGTCCTCAACTTTTTTGACCGAGCATTCGACGCCCAGGTCAGCGACTGCCTGTTCGGTCAACTCCATGAGTCGGGTGCATTTTGAGCAACCGGTTCCAAGTATCAGGATATCTTTCATCTGTTTGCTCGTTTCGCAAAACCGTGAATGGAATGTCCGTCGCTTTTCGGACGCTTCCTGACCAATTTTTCCAACCGCTACGCTCCAAATATGGATCTTTGTGGTGGGTTTGGCCAGCAATCTCGGAAAGAACAAAGCTGCTAAAATTTGGTAGCCCCCGGGACAGTGTGCGAACCCTTTTTCAAAGTCCAGTTTACACCACCAAGTTCCAAGGAACCGCCATAACATTCTCGCTAATCCAACGAACTTCTTTACACGCACAAACAACAAGGCCCGTCCCGATTTTCAAATCAGGATAGGTTTTCCCAAAGGCGATAATACCCCTGGCATCATGACCGTTTGGATTTGTCTTGGCCTTAATTTCTATGGGAAAAAATGATCCCCCATATTCCAGGATGAGGTCAACCTCGGCCCCTGCCCTGGTTCGCCAATGCCAAATCCCCGGCTCCATATCCAACAGCAGGCATTGCTGTTTTATTGAACCAACAATCATTGTTTCGAACAAAGCCCCCAACTGCGGACTGCCGATCAAGGTTTCCGAAGAATACAAACGTTGAAGCCAACATCCCAAGCCA
>JAOZJV010000467.1 GCA_029935695.1 Candidatus Krumholzibacteriia bacterium
GGCGGCAACGGCACCGTCTTCCAGAACTGGGCCCAGTATCTGCTGACCATGAAATACCTCAGTGAAATGACCGAAGAACAAACCCTGGCCATGTACTCCGGCCATCCCATGGGCCTGTTCCCCAGTCACCCGGATGCCCCGCGCGTGGTGGTGACCAACGGCATGGTCATCCCCAACTACAGCAGCGGCGACGACTACACCCGCATGAGTGCCCTTGGCGTCACAAGCTATGGTCAGATGACCGCTGGCAGCTTTATGTACATCGGCCCTCAGGGTATTGTCCACGGCACTACCATCAGTCTGCTCGGCGCCGGCCGGCTTTATCTTGAAGGGGACAATCCTCTGGCGGGATCGCTTTATCTTTCCAGTGGTCTTGGGGGCATGAGCGGTGCCCAGGGCAAGGCCGCCGTCATCGCCGGCTGCGTGGGTGTGCTGGCCGAGATCAATCCTGACGCTGTCAGGAAACGCCACGAACAAGGCTGGGTGGATGAAGTTCACACCGAATTGCAGGCCTTGCTGGAACGCATCCGCCAGGCCAAGGCCGCCAAGGAAGCCGTGGCCCTGGCGTACCAGGGCAACATCATCGACCTGTGGGAAGCCCTCGTTGGCAGCGACATTGCCGTGGAACTGGCCAGCGATCAAACCAGTCTGCACATCCCCTACACCGGTGGCTACTATCCCGCCGACATGACCTACGAAGAAAGCAATACCATGATGGCCGCCGATCCCGAGGCCTTCAAGGTCAAGGTCCAGGCTTCGCTGCTGCGGCACATCGGCGCCGTCAACACCATGGTCGCTCGCGGAACCAAATTCTGGGATTACGGCAACGCCTTCCTGCTGGAATGCAGCCGTGCCGGTGCCGACATCGCCAAAGACGACGGTCGGTTTATTTATCCCAGCTATGTGGAAGATATCATGGGCCCCATGTGTTTCGATTACGGTTTCGGACCTTTCCGCTGGGTGTGCACCAGTGGCAAACCGGAAGATTTGGTAACCACCGACCGTATCGCCGGTGATGTGATGGAAAAACTGGCATCCATCGCTCCCGAAGAAACCAAACAGCAGTATCTGGACAACCTGCGCTGGATCCGCCAGGCCGGCGCCAACAAAATGGTGGTCGGCAGCCAGGCCCGCATCCTGTACAGTGACGCGGAAGGCCGCCGGGCTATTGCCGCTGCCTTCAACGAAGCCATCAAGCGGGGCGAAATTTCGGCGCCGGTGGTTCTGGGCCGCGACCATCACGATGTATCGGGCACCGACAGTCCCTACCGCGAAACCAGCAACATTTACGATGGCAGCATGTTCACCGCCGACATGGCGGTGCAGAACTGCATCGGCGACAGTTTCCGTGGCGCCACCTGGGTCAGCCTGCACAACGGTGGTGGCGTAGGTTGGGGCGAAGTCATCAACGGTGGTTTTGGTATGCTGCTTGATGGCAGTGACGATGCCTCCCGCCGGCTGCGTTCCATGTTGCACTGGGATGTGAACAATGGTGTGGCCCGTCGTGCCTGGGCGCGTAACAAGGGTGCTGAGTTCGCCATCGAACGGGCTATGGAACTGGAACCGAATCTGAAAATCACTATGGCCCAACATGCTGAAGACAGTATTGTTGATGAGGCCATTGGTCAATCATTCGAGTCGTAACAGGAGAGATGATGGAGCAGAAAGCAGAGAAACTGGATCGCCCCGGAGTGCCGGCCCTGGATGAGATCCTGGGTGTTCCTTTCAAGGTTCTGGATGATGGATTGATTCGAGTTGTGGACTACATGGGTGATGATCAGGCCATCGTGCAGGCGGCACGGGTTTCTTATGGTGATGGGACGAAGAAGACCAGCGATGACCGCGGGTTGATTCGGTATTTGTTGCGGCATCGGCATACGACGCCGTTTGAGATGTGTGTTTTGAAGTTGCATGTCAGGGTTCCCATGGATGCCTGGAGGCAGTGGATACGTCATAGAATGAGCTCTACGAATGAAACTTCTACCCGCTATTCGATTGCCATCGATTCAGCCCAGACTACGGCTCCAGACCAGTGGCGTATTCAGGCAACGGACAACAAACAAGGCAGTGACGGCTGGGTTGAAAAAGGACTTGGCGAGCAACTCACCCGCGATGAAGCAGCATTCCAAAATCACGCCCGTGAGCTCTACAACCAACGCCTCGAAAATGGCGTAGCCCGCGAACAAGCCCGCAAAGACCTCCCCTTGTGCACCTACACCGAAGCCTACTGGAAAATGGACTTGCACAACCTGCTGCATTTTCTCTCCCTGCGCATGGACCCTCACGCCCAGAAAGAGATCCGCGATTACGCCACCATCATCGGCCAGGAAATCGTCAAACGCTGGGTGCCCCTGACCTGGGAAGCTTTTGAAGATTACCGCATGGGCTCAGTTTTCTACTCACGTATCGAGCACGAAATCATGGCCGCCATCGGGGGGGGCAACATGGAGCAGGCCATAGCCATTGCCACGGAAGCTGGCTGGCTCAAGCCTTCCAAAAAAGGCGGTTTCATACGCCACCGCGAACGGGACGAACTGGCGGGCAAGTTGAAGACCCTGAACCTGACGGTTCCCTGGGAATAACCCCATGAGCACCGACAACACACCCGACCCTTTCAGCCAATTTCCCAAGCTGTCCCAGAGGAATCAAATCACCCACGCCGTGACCACGCGCTTTGGTCCGGCTTTCGGAAAAGTAGGCACCGACCAGGCCACCGCCGAAGCCGCCGCCCAAACAGCCGAATTGCTGCAAATGCAAGGCACCGCCTGGGCTCATCAAGTTCATGGTGACACTATTTTGAGGGTGAACAAACCAGGAATTGCCGGGCAGGCTGACGGCTTGATCACTGACACCCCCGGACTGCTCATTGCCGGCCGCAGCGCCGATTGCCCCATCATTCTCGTTGCAGGCAGCCGGCCCGATGGGTCATCAGTGGTGGGTTTTGCCCATGCGTCCTGGCGATCCACCGTGCGAAATATCACCCGAAAATTGATCCATCGCCTGCTGACGGAAATGGAAGCAACACCTGAATCTCTGCAGGCAGCCATTGCCCCATCGGCGGGACCCTGCTGCTACGAAGTGGGCACTGAAGTGCGCGACGAGGCCCTCGAAAAACTCGGCACCGTCTCAGAACAATTCTTCACCCGTCACAATGACCGCTGGATTTTCGATCTCTGGTCCGCCAATACATTGCAACTGCACGAAGCGGGAGTACCGGCGCAGCAGGTGGAAAACAGCCGCATCTGCACCATCTGTCAGGGTGGTGCTTTCTGGAGCTGGCGCGAGCAGGGTGAGCAGGCCGGACGGTTTGCCGGTGTCATCGGCGTCAAACCGGGAGAACAGGCATAGCCAAACGTGTAGACTGGTACTACTTCCGCAAAGGCTGAGTGAGCAGCAACCGCTCACAGGGGTTGTCCGTACTTTTTGTGTCATTGCCC
>JAOZJV010000468.1:0-3101 GCA_029935695.1 Candidatus Krumholzibacteriia bacterium
GGCGGAACTCTTTGCTCACTTTGCAGCCCACGGCAAACTCGATTTCCCCAAATCTTTCATCTTACATTCCGCAGTTTCTCACAAGCAAAATTTTAATTAACACCAGCCTGTCCTGGTGTCAACTGTAGGCTGATGTTTCCATTTCCAGCAGCTTAAGCAGCTGCGTCTGCAACGGCGACAGCTCAATAGGAAATGTTACAATTTCACCTCCTCGCTCGAACTCATACCAGCAAATATCACTGAACGTTTCAAGGATTCGTGCTGTAGTCGGGGTTTTAGTTGCACGTCCTTCAGGCAGGATTCTTATGGCTTCAATACCGCCTTTGGCCATATTCATCCGGACCGTCCTTTCAATCAAGGCATCAAGAACCATCCCCAGATAGACGGCGTGGATGAGCCCAACGGCACGCTTTGGCTTTTTTATGTAGACCGGAGCAACCTCCAGCTCACTTTTAAATAAGGCATGGCGTTTTTCCACGTAGGGCTGGTATTTGTAAATCAGCAACACTTCTTTCTTGGAGGCTTTCTTCTGCTCCAGATTTGTTACCAGGGGGAAGATGCCATCTGTTCGGGCTTCAGCCCCAAGCTCTTCCTTGTTTCGACTGACTTCCAGATGGTAAACTTTTGTCTTGATCGTTTTTACCGGATCCCCTTTGCGCGGCCTTCCGGGTCGCAGGCGCTTGGTCTGAACATTGGTCTGCGAAGCAAGCCGGACGTTGAGAAATCGCCGGCATTTGTGTTTGGCAAGGATATCTTGGGCTTTCTTCTGGATCGTCGATCCTGAACGGACCCTTCTGAGACTCAACCGGGTATTGAGGTCAAACAGTTCAGCCTCAGCTTTTTCCAGTGATGATATTCTGGCCAAGGCATCCAGCTCTTTCTTTTTTGAGCTTTTGATCCAGATGATACGATAGCCTTCAACACTCTCGCTTGGTCCATCTGAGGTTACAGAATAGACAACAGGGGGTCCACTTTTACGCCGAGAGTTTTCGATCTCCAGTATCTTCCGCCAACGCACAGAAGCTCCTTCGCGCAGGGACTTGCGGAACCGCCGATCCTCTATGCGGGTACGAGGTAGAAGGGTGACAAAACGACCGCCATATTGGGCTACATGGGCCAGGTTTTTTCGCGTGGCCAACTTGCTGTCCGCCACATAGATAAAGTCGGTCCGGT
Organism: Candidatus Krumholzibacteriia bacterium; assembly: GCA_029935695.1. Classification (GTDB taxonomy): domain Bacteria; phylum Krumholzibacteriota; class Krumholzibacteriia; order LZORAL124-64-63; family LZORAL124-64-63; genus LZORAL124-64-63. Next base: position 1,174 of record JAOZJV010000468.1, read on the forward strand.
GCAGGATTTGCCGCAATTGATCCACATTGCCTCGGTGCACCGTGTCGTCGGTTCGATTGCCGTTGTAAATATCGTGAGAGATGGGCACTGCCCCATCGGCGGTAACATTGAGCCCAAATACCAGTTGTTTCAGATCAGGTCGATGATCCTTGCTGAGCCCCCTGGTTATTCTGGGTGTGTCTTTGGAGTCCTTATAACGTCCACTAAACGTCAGTGAAGTGGTGTCATGGTGAATGCGTCTCGTGTCCAGTTCAAACTGTTTAATACTGCGCAAAGCCAATTGGAAGAACAGCGTGCCTGCCCGCCTGCCTGCCAACGCATCCAGACTACGAGCTACCCGGTCATCATTGAGTGATCGCTTCTCCTGGGCGGTCAATTCCAGGGCCGAGGGATCGATCGGGTGAGCCCATTCAGCAATCCGATACAGTGGAGCCGGAGAGAGGATGATGTTCTGGATAAATACCGAGAGGGTCTGGGCATGATCAAGGATCCCCTTGTTTTGGCTGCCGAGGCAGGAGCGGACGATGCTGAGAAAATTTAGCCTGGCCAAAAAATGGTTAAGAATAGGATGCGGACCGATGAGGTGCACACGATGGACGGCCGGTCCTTGGCCGGTTACTACTCGTTGGGATTTGCCGATTTGTCTTGTATACATAACCATGTTATCGTATACTAGTATTTATGAACCTGTCAAGAACAAAATTGCTGGCTAAATTAAATGGTCTTCACAAGGATCGCCGTCGTCTGCTTCGTCGTCTCAAAAAGGAAGACGAGTTGGCCATCGGCACCGTCTCAGTTGTGAACCGCAAGTGCGGCAGTCCCAATTGCCATTGTGTTGAATCCGGTGGCCACCCCCAAACTCTTTTCCTTTTCAATGATCAGGATCAGGGGCGTAGAAGGTGCAAACTGGTTCGGCGAGCAGATGAATCTTGGATGCTCAAGGCAGGGGACCGATATCGGAAGTTCCGAAAGGATATGAAACAGCTACGCGCCATTGATTTGGAGGAAAAGCAAATTCTAATGGCGCTTGCGGAAAGGAGAGCGATACACTACAAGTAGTCAACAGACTGAGTTTAAATGACTTCCATTGGTCGTTAATTCAAGAAACATGCTCGGCAAACTGCGGAATGTAAGATATACGGCACCCGATTCTACAGATGCTTCAAGTGGCTTTTTGTGAATCGCCCCCTTCCGACATTGAGGGATTTCCCAGCCTAGAGTTTTTTAAAAAATGGAAAATCCATTTCCTGAATTATCTCCTGGAGGAACGAGGCCTGAAGGATGCCACCATTAAATTTCATGAAGGTAATTGGAGAAGATTTGAAGGTCATCTGAAGGAAAAGGGGTTCAGTGATTTCTCTGATTTGAAGGTCCAAGTTTTCGACAAATTCATTGAAGGGCTCGGGCCACAACTCTGTCAAGCGTCTATCTCTGGTGTTTGCAGTACATTACGTTTGATGATGCGATATTTGTATCGAGAACAAATCATCGCGCGAGATTTCAGCCGTATAATCGAATGTCCCATGAAATATCGGATGTCCAGTATTCCACGATCCATTTCGTGGGATGAAGTTGAGCGTACATTGGGAACCGTTGACCGGCGTTTCCCAATTGGAAAACGGGATTTCGCGATTCTCTTGTTGCTGATTACTTATGGTCTTCGTGCCCGTGAAGTGGCGGCCCTAACACTGGATGATGTCGATTGGCGGGCTGAAAAATTGGCCGTGAGAACGCGCAAAGCAGGGCATTCGACAGTTTACCCTCTGGCTACAATCGTAGGGAAAGCTTTGTTGGATTATCTAAAACAAAGCAGGCCCAAGACAGAGGAAAGGAGACTCTTCATTACAGAAAGAGCACCTCGAAAACCGCTGTCCCATGGTGCCGTCGCAATGCGAGCAGCCTACTATCTCCAGAAGGCCGGCGTTGAA
>JAOZJV010000468.1:3111-3436 GCA_029935695.1 Candidatus Krumholzibacteriia bacterium
GAAGTTCCACGACCTGGTTCACATACTTTTCGCCATAGCTGTGCACAACGCCTTGTTGATTCTGATTTTTCCCTGAAAGTGATAGGTGATTATCTCGGCCATCGGTCCATTTCATCAACCGAAATTTATAGCAAGATTTCCGTTGAGGCTCTTCGTGAAGTTGCACTTGGTTACGGGGAGGAAATATTATGAATTTCAAGCCAAGAGGATTTGAAAGTTTTTTGGCACCGGAGATAAACTCATTCCTTAAGTTTAAACGCACGATTGGCCGAAAATACGAAACTGAGGAATGGGCTCTTCATTTATTGGATGATTTCCTGTATGA
>JAOZJV010000469.1 GCA_029935695.1 Candidatus Krumholzibacteriia bacterium
GCGAGGTGGGGTCTGAAGGAAGCCGCAGGCAAAACACTGGCCTGACGAACAGAAATCGCATACGAGGCGGTCGTGCTGGGTGAGGAGTCAAAGATCTCTAAAGCCCTATACCTGGACGGAAAGCACGGACGTAAATGCGATCCAGCAGGCAATGCATCAAGTGTTGAACCCGATCTTCGACCCCTTTTTCAGTGATCATAGTTACGGATTCCGCCCCGGTCGCAGTGCACATCAAGCCGTGCTTAGGGCACGAGAATATGTGGCTGATGGCCGTCGGTGGACCGTGGACATTGACCTGGAAAAGTTTTTCGACAATGTGAACCACGACATCCTGATGTCGCGGATCGGTCGAAGGGTTGGAGATCGGCGGGTCCTCGCCGTGATTCGTCGATACCTACAGGCAGGCACGATGGCCGGAGGCGTGGAGCCTCCGCGACAGAAAGGCACGCCGCAAGGTGGCCCTTTATCGCCATTGCTGTCGAACATCTTGCTCGACGATCTGGACAAGGAACAGGAAAGACGTGGCCACACGTTTTGCCGCTACGCCGATGATTGCAACATTTATGTGCAATCCCGACTGGCAGGGGAGCGGGTGCTGGCGTCTATCACCAGTTACCTGAAGAAGAAGCTGAAGTTGAAAGTGAATAAGGACCGAGTTTCGTCGTGGTCGAGGTTAGGCGTGTTTTTGAGGAACTGGACGGATGGGTTCGTCGTAAATTACGGAACATCCTCTGGCGACAATGGAAACAGTACAGAACCAGAGCCAGAAAACTGATGTCTTTGGGAGTTCCAAGGTTCTATGCCTGGAAAACGGCAGCCAATGGCCATGGCCCTTGGCGAAGCTCAGGATCTCGATCGTTAAACCGAGCCCTGCCCAAGATCTTCTTTGATAAACTTGGTCTCGTGAATCTGATAGATGAGTTGCGGGGACTTCAATGTGTAACTTGAACCGCCGTGGTACGTGAACCGTATGCCCGGTGGTGTGGGAGGGTGAGGCCGTAAGGCCTCACTCTACCCGATTATCCTTCTGCAATTTCCTGATTCGGTGGTGTTTCAGACTTCAAACACCGTTGTGTATTAAAAAGCACTTATGATTTGATGACGATTCCAGCCTTTCCAATCCGATTATTTTAACCTCATGTTTCTACATCATTTCCCAGCTTGATCTCTGGTGGCTCCCATTGGCATTGTCTGTGCAAACAGGTCAGTAGATTACTGTTCCTGAATCCAAATTGGAGGGCTTAGATGCGAAATCCAGTGGGCATCGTCACTATCATGCTTCTTATTTCTTTAGGCATGGGAGGGAATTTGTGTTTGGGCCAGGAAATTGGTGATCCCGTTTCAGGTATCCACCAGGAATCACCTAATGGGGGATATGGATACGGCATGCGCATCCGGTTCGAGACCAGCACAGATTCAACCGGCAACTCATGGGAGGGAATGCGTGATCCAAAAACTATGACAGGCACATTCTATTCCTGCAGTGCGGGCAGCTTGATGTACATGCCTGAGAAGCATGGATCAGGTCTCACATCCATTCCCGTGGAGGATGTGCTTTGGATTGAGGTGAGCCGGGGGAGGTCAAGTCATACTGTTCCGGGTGCATTGGTGGGATGTCTTGTCGGGTTGGTGATATCCGCAGCTTCCCAATCGAGCAGTCATGAAGATGAATTTTTGGGTGGGATATCGGATATGGAAGACAATATCAATCGGGGTGTCCTCATTACTGTGATTTCCACACTTTTCGGCGCAGGTGTCGGATCTGCAATTGGGGAAGAAAAGTGGGAAAGCATGAACAGGAATTCCTTCTGTCCTGCAATAAGCTGCGGAGAAAGGGGCCAGTATCAAGTGTCTTTCGGCTATTCGTTCTGAAAATTTCGTGCAAAGGATGTGAACCATCAGGATCCCCAGGGCTGGGTATGTTGATGTAACACTTAGGTTTCTGGTGCCACATGCTTGATGCACATCTAAATTACATAGATTCACAAACTTAACAAAAGTTGAGGGAGCAGGTGCAACATCAATGTTGCGCCAGGCAGTCCGAGAGGCGTGATATAAGGATTTCCTTACCTGTAACGTGTTGTAAAATAACAGCTTAAGTAGTTTGTCTTAGGGGATGAATTTGGTACGACATTTGCGATAATTAGAGGGTATTGACATTCATGTTGAAATTTGGGAGGAATTCAACCATGAGAAAAGCAGCACAGTTAATTTCCTGTCGGGAATGCCCGCGTCTTCAGTATTGTTGGGAATTGTTGGCCGATAACACCGTTTCCAATGAGAATTGGCCTACGGATCGGGACCAGGAGAATCCGGAAGAAGGGCGCCGATACTCTCATCATCAGCATCACCAGGACAATAATTCACACGAGAAAAAAACTCTCAGCAATAAACTGATTGCTTTCATCAGCAATGGCGTGCGTTACGATCCGTCAGACATGTAAGGGATGAAATCTTCGGGCAATTTTCATCCACAAGCTTTTGGATTATTTCAGCCACTGTTGTGCTGCGTTCCTGAAAGTCCTGGGTGCTGATAACCAGCTGCACTGAAGTTTCGGTAACCTCAAAAACTTCGGGCCAGCGCTGGAGGATCCGGGCGAACTGTGGCCGTATTATTCCCACTGAAATTTTATCAATGCGCAAGGGGATAAAGCCGGCGGGACTCATACTACTTCTTCATCAGTTTGATCTCCATATTTTCTGTGATGTTTTCTTCCATGGTCATGGTTAATCCAAAGTGTTCTTTGAGGAATGCAGTGTTTGTTTCAAAAGTGGCATGAGGTATTTCGCAATCCAGATCCACAAATATCAGGAAAGGATTAGCTTCCGGTGCACCATCCCATTCAAATTCGATGATGTCATTTTCGGTGTAGGCATCCTGGTGAGCGCAGTTTTCCAACAGAGCCATCGCCACTCGCTGAAGTTCGATTTTTTCAAAATGATAGGTGTAGCTGTCGGTGTTTGCCGTCACTGACAAGCTGGGGAAACGGTGCAGTGTTGACTGGATGGCTTTCTCATCCTTCTGAAAAATATATCTTCTTTGAATTTGTTTCAGGGGAACCATTTCATACGCCAATCCCAGATGATCCAGCACTGGAAGCAGTTTATCCTGCCAGGGGAGAATGGTTTTGGAGTCGAAGAGCAAAGAGACCTGCTGTTGCCCAGGGTCACCAGCGATCACATTGTGATTGGTCAACTTTTTGACCACAACTTCAAGGGGAGTTTTCCTGAATTCGTAACTGGTGATACCGGCGGCCACCATGGAGGAATTGCCACTGGACATGCCGGCGGGAATTTCTTCCGCGGGAGGCCAGCGCAACTGAAGTCCTCCATCTGGAACATGAACTGCCGGAAGAATTAGAGATCCCGGAGCGACGTAGAGTTCGAACCAGAAATTCTGCCATCGCGAATCAATTTTTTTAAGATGGAGAGGTA
>JAOZJV010000970.1:0-462 GCA_029935695.1 Candidatus Krumholzibacteriia bacterium
AGAAGCGGACACGAACGAAAAAGAAAGGCCAATATCCGAGGCTGGTCCCATACCTGACACACACATTTTGGTGTTGGATGACGATGAGAATGTGCGGAATGTGACAGGGAGAATGCTAAAACGAATGGGTTATCACGTCACTTTTGCCGCTGAGGGAATGAAAGCAATAGAAGAATATCGCTTCGGGCAGTACGACGCCGTAATAACCGACCTGACCTTGCCAGGTGGAATGGGTGGAGAAAAAGTAGCGCAAGAGATCTTAGAACTCAACCCGCAGGCAAGACTTATTGTATCAAGTGGTTATGCCACAGGCTCAATAATGGCAAATTTCAAATCGTATGGTTTTAAGGGCAGGCTTGTAAAGCCATACGCTTATGAAGACTTGCGAAAAATACTAGCAGAAGTATTGAAATAAACAAAAAACGGCCCCCGGAATTTCCAGGGGCCGCTCTCATCTAACAC
>JAOZJV010000970.1:472-1057 GCA_029935695.1 Candidatus Krumholzibacteriia bacterium
ACAGGGAAGGATATGCCCAGTTTGTACAGGGAGACGGCCCAGGGTGGACTTGCTGTGTTTGGGGATGGAGATTTTGTGGAGAATTGACTCCGCAAAAACAAACGGCCCCCGGAATTTCCAGGGGCCGCTCTCATCTAACACTTAACCAACAGTCCACCCATCAGCCTCAATCACCCGATCGGCAATCCGGTCATGCAATTGACTGCGTCGCACGGGATCATGCTTGGTCAGTCTGCGCAAACCAGCTGCGTAGGTCCGCAGCTCGTCGCCATCAACCGTGTTGCCCAGAATGTTGCGCGCCAGCACGGATACTTTGTCCATGGAGTCGTGCACACCGAGGGTCAGCATGTCGGCCATGTGGGCGGCAGATTCTTCGCCATCCTTGCCGGCCTTTTTAAGGGCCCGCAGAATACCACTCTCGCAAGCGTAGGCTTCCATGCAGACATCGGCGATGTCGGCCAGAACTTCCTGCTCATTTTTCAGTGCCATACCAAATTTTTGAGCCGCAAGACCCAAAGTAGCCAGCACAACCTTCTTCATGTTGACGACCAGCTTCATTTCATCTTCCAGGAACTCGGGTTCGCC
>JAOZJV010000470.1 GCA_029935695.1 Candidatus Krumholzibacteriia bacterium
CTCGGCAACCAGATGGATCTGACCATTTCAGATTTTGTTGAACATTTCACAGGCGTGGATGAAGTCAACGTCATCGCCTGCTATGTGGAGGGATTTCGCACCGGTGATGGTGTGCGTTTTCTTGAGAAAGCCCAAGCGGCCAGGGCTGCTGGAAAAAAAGTCATCATATTCAAAGCCGGAAAAACTGCTCTTGGGGCGCAGGCTGCTGCATCTCACACGGCCTCGCTGGCTGGGGATTATGCTGTAGCCCGGGCTTGCTTTGAGTCGGCAGGGGTGACTGTTGCCGAGTCTCTGGATCAATTCGAGGACCTGATCAAAACCTTCACGCTGCTTGCCGGCAAGGTGGCCATGGGGAAAAGGGTAGGCATTATCAGCAATGCCGGCTTTGAATGCAGCACGGTGATGGATCAATTGCAAGGGCTGGAATTGGCTGTCTTTGACTCCAAAACCCAAGCTGTGCTGGATGACGTTCTGCCGTCCTTTGCGCACCGCAGCAATCCCATCGATTGCACACCCATGACCTCCACAGTTCCCTTTGCGGACAGTTGTCAGGCTATTCTGGCTTCCGAATCTGTGGATCTGGCCATTTTGTCTTCAGTTCCGGTGACACCTTCACTGGACAATCTGCCTGCCGATCCTGGTGGGAAACATCGCGAAGATTTGACCAGTTCAACCTCGCAACCCGCCCGAATGATTGAAATTATCCGCAGTTCTGCTAAACCTGCTGCCGTCGTGGTCGATTCCGGGAATATCTATGACCCCATGTGTCGCATGATTGAAGAGGCGGGTATTCCGGTGTTCCGAAAAATAGACCGGGCTGCCTGGGCCATGGCGGCTTATTGCCGCTCATAAGGGAGAAAACAATGAAGAAGTTCTGGATAATATTCCTGGTCGTGGCCGTTGTTGTTGGCGGTGGCTTCGGGATGATGATGTATTCCTTTTCCCGATTGAACGAAACCATCGCCATTGATGGTGGAGTGTTGATCTGGCAGGTGGGAGGTTCCTTCCCTGAAGAACGGGACGAATCCTTTCTGGGACAGGTCCGTGGTGGAGAGATTTTAACCCTTTCGGACGTGGTATTTTCCCTCTACAGAGCCGCTGAAGATGAACGCATCACCGGACTGGTACTGGATTTACGCGCAGTGTCCACTGACTGGGCAAAAATTGAGGAAATACAGCAAGCGGTGATGAAATTCAAAGAAAACGGGAAACCGGTTTTTGCCTATTTTGATGGCGCGGGAACCCGTGAGTACGCCTTGGCGGTGGTGGCCGATGAAATCTACATGTCACCTGAAGCCAATCTAATGGTTCTGGGTGTGACGGCAGAATTGAACTTCATGAAAGACACCCTGGACAAGCTGGGCATGGAAGCCGACTTCATCCATGTTGGTAAATTCAAAAGTGCTCCCGAACGCATGACCCGCAGCGCAGCTTCGGAGGCCAACCGGGAAATGATCACGGCCATCGTGGATGATCGATTCGAAAAATTATTGGGCATGATTGCCCGAGGCCGAGGTGTTACTCCTGAGGTGGTCCAGGAATGGGTTGACCGGGGAATGTTCGATACCGCATCAGCCCTGGAAGGCGGTTTGATCGATGGCACGCTCTATTATGAAGAAATTTTAGACAACTATTTTCCCGATGATGAAACCACCAACCTGGCCGACTATGTACTGGACCGCCCGGAGCTCGGTGATACTGATCACACCGTCAGTGTGGTTTTTGCCACGGGTGTCATCATGCCTGGTGAAAGCCGTTTTGATAATTTCCAGGGTAAGATTGCCGGGAGCGAAACCATCGTTGCGGAACTTGAATCCGTGGGCGAAGACGAAGACGTGGATGCCGTGATCCTGCGGGTTGACAGTCCCGGCGGAAGTGCCTTGGCCAGCGATCTCATTTGGAAGGCCATTGTTGAGGTCCAGAAAGAGAAGCCCGTTATCGTGTCCATGAGCGGTATGGCCGCCAGTGGAGGGTACTATATTTCCTGCCTGGCCGATTCTATTTTTGCCGACGCAGGAACTCTGACCGGTTCCATTGGCGTTTATGCGGGAAAAATGAGTCGCACGGCCATGTATGAAAAAATTGGTGTGAACCGGGAATTCATCACCCGGGGTGAAAATGCTCTGCTGTTCAGTGACGAGGGTGGTTTCTCAGAAAACCAACGAGTACTTTTCCAGAACCAGCTGGACGCTTTTTATGAACGATTCCTGACCAAGGTCGCCGATGGCCGGGGTTTGACCAGAGATGAAGCCCATGCTGTAGCCCAGGGCCGGGTCTGGACCGGGTATCAAGGCGTTGATGCTGGTCTGGTGGATGAACTGGGAGGCTTGCACCGGGCCCTCACTTCGGCCAAATGGACCCTCGGACTGAAGGCCACCGATAAAATTTCGGTGGTGACTTTTGGCGAGGAAATGAGCCCATTGGAACGCATGTTACTGCGCTCCTTGCGTCAGGGGGGCATGTTTGGCCATTTGGGCGCCAGTCTTGCTTCAGTTGATCCGATGATTGCAGGAATGGTCACTGTGCCCCAGTTATTGGAGACTTTACGCAATGATGGCGTGATGGCAGCCGTGGCATTGATGGACGGCCGCCCTGTGGCCATGATGCCGTTCTCCCTCAAGGTGAACTGAGTTCGCCGGGGAGATTATCGTACTGGGAAAGATCCAATCCGTCAGGAAGGCCGTGCCATAATCGCGCGGCCTTTCTTTCGTCCTCGCTGGGTTCAGACACCAGGGGCGGGGCCAATCCCCAAAGGCAATGAATGCGGTCTGTGCTGTGTCCCCAGAGAAAGAGGGCATGGCCCAGTTCGTGAACAAATCCCCGGACAACATAAGGGCGCGCCAGAAGGCTGTTGTAATTGGTGCCGGCCAGAAGATGCACACGAAGGGGTCGGCCTATGGAGTCCAGACGGGTAATTTGGGCCGCTAAGGGTGGATGAATTTCACGGTCTTGGAAATGGACCAGGCGGATTCCCCAGGATGCTGAAGAATCAACCTCAAACCATGGGGTGGGTTCGTTTTGGTTCCAGATTTCAGCTGCTTCAGTCAGGCAGGCGGCGAGATCAATTGGACCGTTGGTTGCTTCGACCAGGCGTATGGGAATGGGGTAATCAGGCCAGTGGGTGACGATTTGATTGAAGAAAGGGGTTGTTAATTCCTTGAGGAGTTCCAATAAGTTGGCGTAGTGAGAGGAATTGACTTGCTGGCGTGGCAGTGGAATGGGCAGTTGTAATGGAATTTTACCAATGAATATTGTGCCAGCGGTCTTCATTGACAGGGGTGAGGGTGAGGCGTGTTTCGGGAGTTAATTCAGGCAGGGCAGGTTGGAATTGCCAACAAATATCCCAGCCACTTTCGGTGCCTTCCAAGGGTTGTAGTTCCAGTGTGGCCGAGCCTGAAAGACTGTCGCCAAAGGTGAATGCCCAATTC
>JAOZJV010000971.1 GCA_029935695.1 Candidatus Krumholzibacteriia bacterium
TGGAAGCAGGTCAGGAATCCTGGATTGCTGTTTCTGAGCTGCTGGCAGCGTCCCAACGCCATTTTTCCGGCGAAGAGCCCCTGTTGTTGCGTGAAAAACTCATGTTCCTGGTTAAAACAGGACAATTATCAGAAGCCTGCACTGTGGCCCAACAATTGGCTGAAATCTGCCCCCAGTGGCAGGAAATTCAAAATCTGGCGGCCAAACTGGCCAGGATGAAAGATTTCGGGAGTCCTCGCTGAATGGACGGCCCGGGAGGGAAGTTGGCAATGGAACGATCACCTCGATTGGCTCTGGCAGTTATCGTCAAAGACGAAGCAGACCTCCTGGAAGGACTGCTCCACCATCACCGGGAACTTTACGATGAGGCGGTTGTCGTTGACACCGGAAGCTCTGATGGCAGCCGAAAGATAGCCATGGATGCCGGTGCCCGGGTTCTGGATTTCCCTTGGATTGATGACTTTGCCACTGCCCGGAACCATGGGCTGGATCAGGTCACATGTCCCTGGGTGCTGCAAATGGATTGTGATGAGCGCATTTCTCCCGCTGATTTTCCTGCCCTTCGGGAAATTGCCAGCCATTGTCCAGATCATTGTGTTGAGCTGCCTATTAACAATTACACCGCCACTTCCCAGGGTGGAGAATGGACACTCACGCCACCCGAATTCAACACCTGGGCTCAGGGGGCCTCAGGATATTTGCGCACCCATCCCGTCCGTTTATTTCCCAATTTGGCTGATCTCAGGTTCAAGGGTGTCATTCATGAAAACCTTTTGGACAGCGTAAGGGGTCTGGGTTTAGAAATCCGAAGAAGCCAGGCCATCATCCACCATACAGGGCTTTTGGAATCTCAGGGGCTTATTCGGCGCGATGAGCTTTATATGCGGCTGCTTAAGAAAAAAGTCAGCCAAAACCCTGAAGACCTGGATGGTTTGACCGAATACGCCAAGCTTATGGTTTCCACGGGTGAATTGGACAAGGCTGAAAAGCTGCTGGACCAGGGACTTTCCCTTGAAACAGAAGTGGGGGAGCATGCCCTGGGTAATTTACTGATGG
>JAOZJV010000471.1 GCA_029935695.1 Candidatus Krumholzibacteriia bacterium
CTTCCAGGCGCGGGTCTTTGACCGGCACCAGGGAAGCACCCATGGCAAGTTTTACAATTCCAGCCATCCAGATACCACCGACACCCAGGAAACAGGTCAGATCCATGATTCCAATGGTGAAAGTTTTACTGAATTCGGGCATCACAACCCAGTACAGGTTGATCCACTGGGCCACGATGATCCACACGGCCCAGAAGGCCAGAATCTTCCTTCGGCGTTTGGCAAACCTGGAGATCAATCCCAGGAAAGGCAGGCAGAAGGTGGCGAACAAAGTCACCCAGCCCACATTGCCCCAACCGTTCTGGAAGCGCAGCAGATACCAGGCGGTTTCTTCTGGCACATTGGCGTACCAGTAAAGCATGTACTGACTGAAAGCGATGTAGCCCCAGAAGAAAGTGAAGCCAAACATCAGCTTGCCGTAATCGTGAAAGTGTTCGGGGCTGATAATTTTAGTCAGCCGGCCGGAATTCTGCAGACCCATGGTCATCAGGGTCAGCACGGCGAAGAAAGAGACGAAACCACCGGCCCAGTAATAAACACCGAACATGGTGCTGAACCAGACGTAGTCCACACTCATCAGCAGATCGAAGGCGGCCAGGCCAATACTCAAGGCACTGACCACCAGGCAGAAACCACTGTAGTTTTCCAGACGTCGGGTTAGTTTCAGGTCGCCGTCTTCGTCCTGCTTGACACTGTTGCGCCAGAAGAACCAGCTGATTGCCGTCCACATCACAAAGTACAAAACCCATCGGAAAATAAACCAGGGTTTGCTGAGGAAAACGGCCTTGTGGCCCATGCCGTGGCTTTCCAGCTCACCAGGTGTTGCCCAGCCATAAATCTGACTGGCCAGAATGATGACGGGAATGGCCATGACAGCCATCAGGGGCAGCACTGCGGCGATAACCTCAATCATCCGGCGCACCACAATGCTCCAGCTGGATCTGGTCAAAAACATGATGGGCAAAAACACCAGGGCCCCGAGGCTGATGCTCAGGAAAAAGGCAAAGTTAATCAGGTAGGAATAGCCGAAGTGACGGAAACCATCACCGGCGGCAGCACCCAGACCAACGGTGGCGGCCAGGCCGACAACACCGATGATCGCGCTGATTGAAAACACCTTCTGGCCAAAACCACCCATGGTGATTTTGGTATCATTGAGGCTGGCGGCGTGATGAGCCAAGTCATTCTCCCCATGCTGGCCAGTTATTCACCGGCGCAGGATCAGGTTCAGGTCCGCCGAAGCGGACAATTATTTCAATTGCTTCCGGGCTTCCCGTGGAAGGTCGCCAATATCCGCGCCGCGTGATGCCTGGATGGCCCGCACATAGGCCACCACGGCCCAACGGTCTTCCGGACTGATTTGCGGTCCATATGCCGGCATGTTTCGAATGCCATTCTTGATCGTATTGTAAATCTGGCCCACCGGCTGAGCAGCAACCGTCTCGGTCGCTACATCAGTGGGAGGTGTCCAGGTGCCTTCGGCCAATTCGGCGGCGCGAATATTCACTGGCCCGTTGCCATTGCCGCTGAGGCCGTGACACGGAGCACAGAAAATATCAAAACGATCTTGGCCCCGGTCCATAAACTCGCGGGTCATTTCCACGGGGATTGTTTCCACCCACATGGTGTCGCCATCAGTGGTGCCGGTGAAGAGCACAGGATTTTCCTGCAGCATTCCCCGGGCCACCGTGCCTTCAATTTGACTGCGCATGGCCACGCCATCGTCAAAGAAAGGGTTCTCCTGCTGGGCCTTGAAACTGAATTGCTGATCCATGTCATACACAACCTGGATGCGCGGTTTAGTGCGCTGCCCGGCTGAGCGTGACTTGTAGACCATCCCCATGGGGATCAGGCTCAGGGCCACCAGAAAGAGAAGAAAGTAGATAATCGGACGGGGCATCGGTCAGTCCTCCGTACTTTCGTTGATTTCTTCCACCACATTCCCGCCCAGAGAGGACAGGAATTCACGGGTCTTCTCGAGCTGGAACTTGGGATCTTTTGCTTCAACAACAATGAAGAAGCGATCCTGGGTTGCCCGGCGGAAACGGTGATTCGTAAACAAGGGATGGTACCATTTGGGCAGGCCGTTCAAAATCCACATGCCGAAGAAGGCGGCAAATGCCGAGAGCAGCACCGTCAGTTCGAACATGATGGGAATGTTGGCCGGGATTCCAAAAAATGGTTTTCCCGAAATGATGAAAGGGTAATCTACAGCGTTCATCCACCATTGCATCAGAGTGGCCAGGCCCAGACCCGTGGCGCCACCCGCCAGAATAATGAACGGCAGCTGGGTGCCCTTGATGCCCATGGCCTCGTCCATGCCATGGACGGGAAAAGGCGTGTGCACATCCCAGTTATTGAAACCCTGGTCACGGCATTTTTCCACGGCATGCACCAGATCAGGCACATCGTCGAATTCCACCATCAGGCCGTATAAGTTACTCATCAGTGGCTCCTCCCATCTGCATCTCCGGGGATGTCACCATGGTAGTCGCCAACTGAGTGGCGCCCTCCACCATGGGCATCAGCGATGGGCATCACTGTTTTGACTTCGGCCATGGCAATCAATGGCGCGAAGCGGATGAAAAGAAGAATCAGGGTGAAGAACAGCCCGAAACTACCGACGAAGGTCAGGATATCCACCAGGGTCGGGTTGTAGTAGGCCCAGGATGAGGGCAGGAAATCGCGGCTCAGTGAAGTCACCGTGATCACGAAACGCTCGAACCACATGCCGATGTTCACGAAAATGTACATGACCCACATGACACCGATGTTGGTGCGGATTTTCTTGGACCAGAAAAGCTGAGGCGTGATCACATTGCAGCTGACCATGATCCAGTAGGCCCAGGCATAAGGACCAAAGGCGCGGTTAACGAAGGCAAAACTTTCGTAGGGATTGCCGCCGTACCAGGCGATGAAGAACTCGGTGGCGTAAGCGAAGCCCACCATGCTGCCGGTCGCCAGGATAATCTTGTTCATGTTCTCAAGGTGATGAACGGTGATGATATCTTTGAGACCAAACCACTGACGCGCTGGAATCAGGCAAGTCCCCACCATGGCGAAGCCACTGAACACGGCACCGGCCACAAAGTAGGGCGGGAAAATTGTCGTATGCCAGCCGGGCAGGTTCGCAGTTGCAAAATCAAAAGACACAACCGAGTGAACCGAAAGCACCAGTGGTGTGGCCAGTCCGGCCAGCAGCAGGTAGGCCTTCTCATAACGGTGCCAGTGACGGTGACTACCGCGCCAGCCCAGAGAAAGAAATCCGTAAACGATCTGTTGCGTGCGGCCTTTGGCCCGGTCACGGAAAGTGGCCAGATCAGGCACCATACCCATGTACCAGAAGAGCAGCGACACCGTGGCGTAAGTTCCCACGGCGAACACATCCCACAGCAGCGGGCTGCGGAAGTTGGGCCACATGGAT
>JAOZJV010000030.1 GCA_029935695.1 Candidatus Krumholzibacteriia bacterium
ATCAGGAATATCGGGATCAGTGCCCACATTGATTCGGGCAAAACGACCCTGACCGAGCGGATTCTCTTCTACACCGGGCGTATTCGCGCCATTCATGAAGTGCGTGGCAAGGATGGCGTTGGCGCCACCATGGACTCCATGGAGCTGGAACGTGAACGCGGCATCACCATTCAGAGTGCGGCGACTCATACCAGCTGGGATGGTTATGATATCAACATCATCGACACCCCTGGTCACGTTGATTTCACCATTGAAGTGGAACGTGCCCTGAAGGTACTCGACGGTGCTATCCTGGTTCTGTGTTCGGTCGCTGGTGTGCAAAGTCAATCCATCACCGTGGATCGTCAGATGAAGCGCTACAGTGTGCCTCGCATCGCTTTCATTAATAAATGCGACCGCAGCGGCGCAAACCCTGCCCGGGTCACCGACCAGCTGCGCGAAAAACTCAAGCACAATGCTGTCATGATGCAGATTCCCATCGGTCTTGAAGATGCCCTTGAGGGTGTGGTCGATCTGGTGAAAATGCGGGCTTTTGTGTTCGAAGGTGAAAATGGCGAGAACATCGTTGAGAGTGAAATTCCTGATCACCTGATAATTGAAGCCGAAAGCCGCCGCGAGATCATGCTCGATGCTGTCAGCATGTTCAGTGATGACCTCATGGAAGCCATCATGGAAGATGAAATCACCGAGGACCTGATTCACGAAGGCATCCGTGCCGGCGTATTGTCCAACGAACTGACACCCGTTTACATGGGCAGTGCTTATAAAAATAAGGGTGTTCAGTTGCTGCTCAATGCAGTGACGAGGTACCTGCCTTGCCCCACCGACATCGAGAACACCGCTCTGAAAATGCTTCCCGGTGGTGTGGAAGAGGAATTCGTACTGTCCAACAGCGACGAAGAACCTCTGGTGTGCAACGCTTTCAAATTGGAAGAAGGCGCTTACGGCCAGCTGACCTACGTGCGCATTTACGATGGTACCCTGAAAAAGGGTTCCGACATTTACAACAGCCGCACCGGCAAAAAGGTGAAGGTTGGTCGTCTGGGACGCATGCATGCCGATGAGATGGAAGATATCACTGAAGCCATCTCTGGTGATATCGTGGCTCTCTTTGGTGTGGATTGTGCCAGCGGTGATACCTTCACCAGTGGCGAGCGCATTGCTGTTTCGAGCATGCACGTGCCCGAGCCCGTGGTGAGCCTGGCCGTGAAACCGGTTGATAACAAGGCCTCCGCCAACATGGCCAAAGCTCTGGGACGCTTCACTCGCGAAGATCCCACCTTCCGCACCCATCATGATGATGAAACCGGAGACACCATTGTCAGTGGCATGGGTGAGCTTCACCTTGAAGTTTATATTGAGCGCATGAAACGTGAGTTCAAGGCCGTGGTTGAAACCGGCGCGCCTCAGGTGAAGTACCGTGAAACCATCACCGCCGAGGTCGAATTCGATTACACTCACAAAAAGCAGACTGGTGGTTCCGGTCAGTACGCCAAGGTTCAGGGGACTTTTGGTCCCAGCGAAGATGGCGAGTTCCACTTCGAGAACAAGGTTGTTGGTGGGCGCATTCCCACCGAATACATCGGTGCCTGTGAAAAGGGTTTTGCCACATCTCTGGATGAAGGCCAGTACATTGGGCACCCCGTGACCGGCATGACTGTCACTCTGCGGGATGGCGCTGCTCACGCGGTTGATTCTTCGGACATGGCTTTCACCACTGCCTGCCGCGCCACCGTGCGTAAGTTTTACCTGAAGGCCAAGCCGGTTGCTCTCGAGCCGCTGATGCTGGTCTCCATCGAAGGCCCCAGTGAATTCCAGGGTGATATTATAAAGACATTGATGCAACGCCGTGGTGTAATCGTCGGTACCACTGAGGACGATGGTTTCATCCGGGTGGATGCAAATGTTCCCCTGGCCGAGATGTTCGGTTATGCTTCGGTTCTGCGGTCATCGACCCAGGGCAAGGCAGAGTTCACCATGGAGTTTGCACGGTACGCACCGGCTCCCAGTGATGTGGCTGAGGAACTGGTCAAGGTTTACCAGGAGAAGAAGGCTGCGGGCAACAAATAGCCGACCTTATCTTCCGGAGATATCTTCCAGATAAAGCGTTCAAAAATTGGCAAATAGACTAATTAAGAGTGAGGAAAAAAAATGCCGTTGAACAAAATGATCCAACGCAGCCCGGTCCGGATCTTTGAAAAAGTAATTGGTAGAGGCCTCGGCAATGGGAACCTGGGCGTTGTCCTGTCCCGTCGCGGCGTGGGTAAAACAGGCTTCCTGATTGGTTTGGCTGTGGACAATCTTCTGCAGGGCAAAAAGGTCCTGTACATTTCCACCAAAGAATCAGTGGATCATATCAGTGCTTTCTTCGAGCAGATTTTCCTCTCCATGAGCAAGAATCTGGAGATGGATAATGTTCTGCAACGCCAGCTGGAGATGGAGCGCAACCGCCAGATCCTCGTTTACAACCGCAAGCTGTTCTCCCTGGAGAAGCTGGAGCAATCTGTGGCTTTCCTGAAGGAGACCACTGGTTTTGAGCCCGATATGGTCATCCTTGATGGTACTCCCCGGTTTGAAAGCACCGAAGAATGGGAAATTGAAGGCGTCAAGAAGCTGGCTGCCGGTTGGGGTGCTGAGCTTTGGGCCAGCAGCAACACCCATCGTGAAGGTCAGGAAATGGATGACCGCGGTGTTCCCATGACCGTGGCGCACTTCGAAAATCACCTGAATGTGATCGTGGCTCTTTGCCCCGAAAATGAACACATCAAGGTCAACACCCTTAAAGAGCACAACAATGAGGAGATTGCCCAGGTCAGCCTGGAGCTGGATCCCCGCACGATGTTGTTGCGCTGGCGGTAGACCTCGGTTTTTCTGCGATTTTGCCGGACCACTGAACGCTGAGGCGGTTTCAGTGGTCCGATTTTTTATGCCAACCTGCCGGATAGACACTGGATTCTTCTTCCGGTTCCTCTTATTCTGTGGCTCCAAGGGAACCCTTTGATGGAGCACAGCCATGGAAAATCTTTCGACCGCCCAACGTCTTGATAGCATTCGCACACGCATGGCCGATGCCTGCCTTCTGGCCGGGCGTTCTGCCGATAGTGTGCGTCTGGTGGCTGTCTCCAAACGCATCGATCCGCTTCTGGTGGTGGAAGCCATTGAGGCGGGACAGTGGGATCTGGGGGAGAACCGGATTCCTGATGCTCTGGATCGCCAGCAGGAGCTGAAAGATCTGCTCGTTTCCAGGGGGTTGGCTGCTGAAAAGTTGCGCTGGCACTTCATTGGCCATTTGCAAAGTCGCAAGGCTGCTTCTGTCAGCGGTCAGTTTTGTCTTTTGCATGGGGTCGAATCCCTGAAGCTGGCCCGCAAGCTGGACACTTTGGCCCAAAACCAGGGACGGCGTGAACGCATCCTTCTGGAAGTGAATGCTGGCCGTGAACCACAGAAAAATGGACTTGTTCCGGAGCAAACGGTTGATGTGGCAGCCGAACTGGCCACTTTGAAAGGCCTTGATCTGCAGGGCATGATGACCATGGCGCCTTACGGTGCTTCGGAAAAAATTCTGCGGGAAACTTTTGCCCTCCTGCGGAATTTGAACGAAGATGCCCGCCGGGAAACGGGATTGCCGCTGCCGCAGTTGAGCATGGGCATGAGTGGCGATTTCGAAGCGGCCATTGCCGAAGGATCCACTCTGGTGAGGGTGGGGGGCGCTATTTTTGGTCCGCGAACTTTGTGATTATTAAAGAAACTGCCCTCTGGCAGGATTTGAACCGTAAAGGATAAAAAATGAGCATCACACGCCTGCTTCTTGCCGTTCTTCAGCTCTATTCCTACCTGCTTCTGGCCCGGGTTATCCTCAGCTGGGTGAACCCCAATCCCCGCAATAACCTGCTTTTGATGGTTATTAGAGTAACTGAGCCCCTTCTGGCACCGATGAGGAGCTTTTCCCAATTCCGGGGCTTTGACTTCTCACCCATCCTGGCACTGTTTTTGATAAGTATCCTCATGAATGTTATAACCAAGGCCGGATTCTAACGGAGTCCGGCGCCAGCTAGACCCGGAGGACCCGTCATGAGGATCACACCCCTGGATGTTCGCAAACAGGAATTTCGCAAATCAGTGAGAGGATTCGATTGCGACGAAGTGCGCGCCTTTCTGACCACTCTGGCCGACGAATATGAGGCTGTTCTGGTGGACAACAAGGTTGTGCGCGAGCGTCTGGCCGATCAGGATGAGAAAATCAGCGAATACCAGAGCATGGAGCGCACCCTGCGCGATACCCTGATGACAGCCGAACGGGTGATGCAGGAAAGCAAGGAAAACGCCAACCGCGAAGGCGATCTGGTGATTCAGGGAGCCCAGCTCAAAGCTCGGGGTATTTTGGAAGAATGCCGTGTCCGCACTGAAGAACTGCGCCGGGAAATAGTGGGTCTGCGCAAAGAAAAAGAGACCTATCTGGCTCGCTTCAAAGGCCTCGCCGAAGCACAAATCAAATTTGTCGAAACCCACAAAGACGATTTTGCTGATCTGGATCAGCGCCTCATCGATATGGTTGACAGCGTGGTGGAGGGCAATGTTGAGACTTCTGTCCCCCCCGCCGTGGTGTCCCCTGCCATAGAAACAGTCGCCACCGGCGAGGTCAGCGATCAGTGGCGTGACTATAATACTGCCAGCAGCAAAAGCTCTGGCGCATCTGCTGCTTCGGTGGATATGGCGGCCATGGGGATTCCCCTTCCTGCCATCCCGGCAGTGGAAGAAACCGATACGGTGGAAACATCCTCTGTGGAAGAAAGCGAATCAGTGACTACCTGAGAGCTGTCTGCCCCATTCAAAATGGCTGATAAAGGCGGGAATCACCTGATTCCCGCTTTTTCCTTGGCGCTGCGGGAGGGGCATGTTACCTTGCCGATCGCACTTTGTAGCCATGATGTACCCAATGACCGGAGGTCGGCGTGAGTCAGATGTATACCCAAATCCAGGAAGCCGTCGCTTTTATCCGCGAGAAAACCGAATTTCAGCCGGAAATCGGTCTTATTCTGGGCACTGGCTTGGGTGAATTAGGTCAGCAAATTCAAGCTGAATGCACCATTCCCTATGGTGAGGTCCCTCATTTTGTGGAATCCACAGCCACCAGCCACGAAGGCAATCTGGTGTTGGGAACCCTGGCCGGCCGCCGGGTCATGGCCATGGTGGGGCGTGTCCATTATTATGAAGGCTACTCCATGCAGGAGATCACTTTGCCTGTGCGGGTGATGAAAGCCCTGGGCGCAGATTCTCTTCTGATCAGCAATGCCGTGGGTGGCATGAACCCCCAAATGGCTGCCGGCGATGTCACCGTCATCACCGATCATATCAACCTGATGGGTGACAATCCTTTGATTGGTCACAATGATGACCGTCTGGGACCCCGATTTCCCGACATGAGCGAGCCCTACAGTAAAGACTATATCAATACCATGGAGCAGGTGGCTCTGGCTGAGGGTATTGCCCTGAAGCGCGCTGTGTATGTGGCAGTGGCCGGGCCTAACCTGGAAAGTGGGGCCGAATACCGGTTCCTGCGGGCCATTGGTGCCGACACCGTGGGCATGTCCACGGTTCCTGAAAACCTGGTGGCGGTGCACGGAGGCATGAAAGTGGTGGCCCTGCAGGTGATCACCGACGCCTGTTTCCCCGACAACCTGAAACCGGCCAACGTGCAGGATATCATCAAAGTCGCCAACGAGGCCCAGCCCCGATTGGTGAAGCTGGTCACCGGT
Organism: Candidatus Krumholzibacteriia bacterium; assembly: GCA_029935695.1. GTDB lineage: Bacteria > Krumholzibacteriota > Krumholzibacteriia > LZORAL124-64-63 > LZORAL124-64-63 > LZORAL124-64-63. Next base: position 5,757 of record JAOZJV010000030.1, read on the forward strand.
TTCCTTGCCAAGGCGGAGATGTGATGGCCCTTTATCCAGATCTTTTCAGTAAATTTCATGATTCCGCCAGCGAAGAGCGCATCAGTGAATTCTGGAACCAGAACAATACCTTTGTCCGCAGCATTGAGCAGCGCGAAGGTTGCCCCGATTGGGTTTTCTACGAAGGACCGCCCACGGCCAACGGCATGCCGGGTGTTCACCATGTGATGGCTCGTTTGTGCAAAGACATCATGTGTCGTTTCAAGACCATGACCGGCCACCGTGTGGTGCGCAAAGCCGGTTGGGACACTCACGGGCTTCCTGTGGAACGCGCCGTGGAAAAAGGTTTGAACATTCAGGGCGCCCAGGCCATCCGGGATTTTGGACTGGCCCCTTTCAACGACAAATGCCGCGAAAGCGTATGGACCTGCAAGACCGAGTGGGACGAGTTCACCCGCCGCCTCGGTTATTGGGTTGATCTGGATGACCCCTACATCACCTACGACAACAACTACATCGAAACAGTGTGGTGGATCCTGGGTCAGTTCCATCAAAAAGGCATGCTCTACAAAGGTCACAAAGTGGTGCCTTATTGCCCGGTGTGCGCCACGCCTCTGTCCACCAATGAAATTGCCAACAGCTATCGCGTCGTCAACGAGGCCAGCATCTTTGTGAAGCTCAAGGCTGTGGGCGCTGATGAGTATTTTGTGACCTGGACCACCACGCCCTGGACCCTGCCCTCAAATGTGGCTTTGGCCATCGGCAAGGATTTTGATTACGCCAGAGTGCGTCACGGTGATGATATTCTGATTCTGGCCGAAGCCCGACTGGGTGTTCTGGACCCTGACGTGGAAACTGAAGTTCTGGAAACCATGAAGGGCGCCGATCTTCTGGGCCGCAAATACGAGCAGCTGCTTCCTTATGCCGACCCCGGTGAAGAAAACGCGTTTGTGGTGGTGGAGGCCGACTTTGTCACCCTGGATTCGGGCACGGGTATCGTCCACATGGCTCCTGCTTTTGGTGAAGACGATTACCAGGTGGGGCGCCGGGAAAAACTGGCTTTTTTCCGACCCGTGGATGCCAACGGCTGTTTCACTGAAGAGATCGAACCCTGGTTTGGCCAGCGGGTCAAAGAGGCCGATCCCAACATCATCCGGCATCTGAAAGATATGGGCGCCGTGGTGAAGGTGGAAAGCTACAGTCACGACTATCCCTTCCACGATCGCTGCGACAGTGCGTTGATTTATTACGGCACTCCCAGCTGGTTTATCAAAACCAGTGAAATGCGGGATGAATTGGTGAAGGCCAACAAGGACATCACCTGGGCTCCGCCCGAGGTGGGCAGTGGCCGTTTTGGCAATTGGCTGGCCGGGAATATCGACTGGTCCTTAAGCCGCAACCGTTTTTGGGGCACGCCTCTGAATGTCTGGGTGTGTGAAGATTGCAATCACACTCACGTGCCCACCAGCCGGGCCGACCTCACCGAGCTTACGGGCACCGACCAGTCCGAACTGGATCTGCACCGTCCCCATGTGGATAGCCTGACCTTCGGCTGCACCGCCGATGGTTGTGGTGGAACCATGCACCGCACGCCGGAAGTCATCGACTGCTGGTTCGACAGTGGCAGCATGCCTTTCGCCCAGTACCACTATCCTTTTGAAAATAAGGAATTGTTCGAAAGCCAGTACCCTGCCGATTTCATCAGCGAAGGCATTGATCAAACCCGTGGCTGGTTCTACACCATGCTGGTGATCAGCACCTTCCTGACCGGCCGCAGCAGTTACAAAAGCTGTCTGGTGAACGAACTGATTCTCGACAACAAAGGCAAAAAGATGTCCAAGAGTGTGGGCAACACTGTTGATCCCATGGACATCATGCGCAAAGAGGGCGCCGATCCACTGCGCTGGTATATGCTGACCTGCAGTCCTGTGTGGGGAACCACCCGCTTTGACCGCGGGGGAGTGAAAGAGGCCGGGCGAAAATTGCTGGCCACCCTGGAGAATACTTACAATTTCTTCACGCTCTATGCCAACCTGGATGAGTTTGTGCCCGATGCTCAGGCCACCACAGAGCCCGACCTGCTGGATCGCTGGATTTTGAGTCGCCTGCAAAGTGTCACCACTTCGGTGACGGCTGATCTTGAGGCTCTGAATCTGACGAGGGCCGCCAAAACCATCGGCACATTCATCATGAATGATGTGAGCAACTGGTATGTGCGCCTGAGCCGCCGCCGGTTCTGGAAGGGCGAGATGACGGTGGATAAATTCACCGCTTTCTCCACACTCTATACTGTGCTGGAAAGCAGTGCCCGTCTGCTGGCGCCTTTTATTCCCTTCACGGCCGAGGAAATTTTCCGTGGCCTGACCTCTCACCATGCTCCGGAAGGGTCTGTGCATTTGCATGATTTCCCGGTGCTGGACAGCAGTCTGGTGGATGAGGAATTAGAGGGTCTGATGGATGTGAGCCAGACCGTGGTGGGCATTGGCCGAAACTTGCGGCAGGAATCCGGATTGAAAACCCGGCAGCCTCTGGGCCGCCTGATGGTGCACTCAACCGATGCGCGCGCCGGCAATTTGCTGAATAACGATCAGCTGGTGGGTTATGTGCGGGAAGAGTTGAACATCAAGGCTGTGGAAATGGTGGATGATCCGCGCAGCATCGCCACCCTCAGCGCCAAGGCCAATTTCCGGGCTTTGGGTCCGCGATTTGGCAAGGGTGCCCCAGTGGCCGCCAAGTGCATCACCGGCATGACGGCCGAAGAAATCATGAAACTCAAAGTTAATGGATCCGTAAACCTCGAATTCGAAGGCGAGAGCACCAGCTTCACTTTCGAGGAAGTGCAGGTCCTTGAAGAAGGCACCGGTACTTTTGTGGCCGGCAGCGGTCAGGGCCTGACCCTGGCTCTGGACACGGCCCTCGATGATGACCTCAGGGCCGAAGGCCTGTGCCGGGAAATCATCAACAAGGTGCAAAATCTCCGGAAGACCAGCGGTCTGGAAGTTTCCGATCGCATCGAACTGGAGATCAGCGGTCCGCAGTCGGTTTTGGACGTGGTGGAGCAATTTGCTTCCCGCATTATGGCCGATACGTTGGCACTGGGTGTTGCCTCGGCAGCCGAGTTGCCGTATAAAGAATCATTCAGCATCGATGAGAATGAGATCAGCATTGCTCTGGGCAAGGCCTGATCATTTCATAGGAGGATGACGATGCGCAAAACAGACACACAACGATTCCGCAAGCTGCTTCTGGAAGAGAAGGAGCGTGTGGGTGCGTCTCTGGCTCGCCATGAGAAAATCATCGCTCACACCGATGATCAATCCGGTCTGGAAACAGGCAAGGCCCACTCCAACCATATGGCAGATCAGGGCTCGGATGAATTCCAGTACGAAACCACCATCAAATTTGCGAACAAGGAAGGCCGTCACCTCTATAACATTGAAGAGGCTTTGTCCCGCATTGAAGATGGCACCTATGGCAAGTGCCTGGGTTGTGAACAGCAGATCGCTTTGCCGCGTTTGCGCAGTTTGCCATACGCCCGGCTTTGCATTGAGTGCAAAGAGAAGGAAGAGGCCGGGACTCTCTGATGCCGCTGCGTTTTTTCCCTCCCTGGCTGTGGGCTCCTTTGGTGCTGGTGACTGATTATGTCACCAAACGCCTGGTGCTTACCAATGAAACCGTGTTGCGCGGGAAGGTGGAAATCCTGGGTGATTTTCTGCGCTTTGTCTACGTGCGCAATTCCGGATCGGCCATGGGACTGTTTCCCGTGGGCCGCATTTTCCTGGTCACGGTGAGTTTTGCCGCCTCCATATTCCTGGTCTATCTCTACCGGACCACTGATCCCCGGCTGCATCTGCGCAAGGCAGCCATGGCTGCTATTCTGGGCGGCGCCCTGGGCAATCTCGTTGACCGGGTGTTTTATGGGGGAAAAGTTGTCGACTTCATTGATGTGGGCCTGGGCACCAGTCGTTTCTATACTTTTAATATTGCTGATGTTGGCGTGAGCATTGGTGGCGCCATCCTTTTCCTTTGCATCCTTCTGGATGGCCGGCGCGCAGAACATTCTGCCAAGGAAGACATTTTGGTTGAATCAGAAAGTTCCGAGCCAAACCATGAGTGATTCTCAAACTTCCCCCATGCTTTTCAACGTTACCGAGGACGATGCCGGCCTGAGGCTGGACGCCTTCCTGGTTCAGCAGTGTCCCGATTTTTCCCGCAACCGGATCCAGACTGAACTGTCGGACGGCCGTATCCTGGTCCAGGGAAAGGTGCGACCCAAAGGATTCCGCCTGAAGGCCGGGTGGCAGGTCAGTTTTGATCCCAGCCCCGTGAAAGCCCTGGAGGCCATACCCCAGGATCTACCTTTGAATATTGTTTACCAGGATGAAGACATCCTGGTGGTGAACAAGGCTGTGGGCATGGTGGTGCATCCGGCTGTGGGTCATCCGGACGGTACGCTGGTCAACGCCCTGCTGCATCATGTCAAGGATCTCAGCGCGGGGGGCGATCCTCTGCGTCCCGGCATTGTGCACCGTCTGGACCGTGAAACCAGCGGGCTGATGGTTGTGGCCCTCAATGAAGTGGCGCACACCAAATTGGGCCAGCAGCTTCAGGACCGGACCATTGGCCGCACCTACGAGGCTTTTTCCTGGGGCCAGTGGGATGAAGACAAGGGCAAAATTGAAGGCGATATTGGCCGCCATCCCCGGCAGCGCGTGCGCATGGCCGTGGTTGAGCGTGAGGGACGCCATGCGGTGACCCATTATGAAGTGTTGGAGGATTTTGGTTTCGTCCAGTATTGCCGTATCAATTTGGAAACCGGACGCACCCATCAAATCAGGGTTCATTTTGCCCACTGCCACCATCCGGTGGTGGGGGACAATCTGTACGGGGATGATCGCCGGGTGCAGGGGGTTCATCCTCTGGACCGGGTGATGGCCCAGGCCATGGTCAAAGGCTCCAGGCGGCAAATGCTGCACGCCCGCATGTTGGAATTGGTTCACCCGCGGACGGGGGAGACCATGACCTTTGAAAGTAAATTACCTGGAGATATGGCTCTGGTTCTGGATGGTTTACGAAAAGGAACCTGATTTTCCAGACACCTGGCTCTGGACAGGACACCGGGCTTCGGCTAAAGTGCCCAAGGTCCGCGGCAGCGGTTGCGGCGGAACAGACATCAACAACAAGTGAGCGTTCAGTGAAACTGAAGGAAAGAATTCGTGACGGTGTGGCCATTCTGGAAATGAGTGGCAAGCTCATGGGTGGCCCCGACGCCGAAGCTTTTAATGAAGTACTGAAAACCCTGATCCATGAGGGCACGTGCAATGTCATCGTGAACCTGGACAAGGTGAAATGGGTCAACAGCACCGGCCTGGGTATTCTGATTTCCGGATACACCACTCTGCGAAAAAGTGGAGGCGAGTTGAAACTGCTGAAGGTTTCCGAACGTATTGAAAATATCTTCATCGTCTCCAAATTGTTCACGGTGTTTGAAGCATACCAGGACGAAGACGAAGCTGTGCAGAGTTTTTCCTGAGCCAGGCGGGTGATGCATTGAGTTCCAGAATCATTTTAAAACTTCCCAGCCAGATGGATTACCTCGGTGTGCCTGATGCCGTCCTGATGGAAATTGGCAGTGATCTGGATTGCTGCCGCCGTTCACTGGAAGAACTGGGAACCTCTGTCATCGAAGCCTGCACCAACGCCATGGAACATGGCAACCAACTGGCCGAAGAAACACCCATCGAGGTTATTTTCGATGTGGACGACCCCACCATCACCATCACCGTCCTGGACCGTGGCCCCGGTTTTGATTTCAACGCCTGGCAACCTTCCAACGAGTTGATGCGCGAGCGAGGCCGCGGCATCATGATCATGCGCGAGTTTTGTGATTCGGTTGATTTTCTGCGTCACGAGGACGGCCGTTTCATGATTGTTCTGGTCAAAAAGCTCGATCCCGGCGATGACTGCGACTGATTCCCCCTCTGTTTTTCTCGGGCTCGATTACGGGCTGCGGCGCGTGGGCCTGGCTGTGGGCGATACATCCCGCTACCTGGCTTTTGCCCATGGCACCCATGTGGAAGGCCAGGATGGTTCCATCTTCAAATATCTTGGCGAAATCATCCAATCGAGACAGGTCACGGGCCTGGTTATGGGGCTTCCTTTGAAAACCGATGGGAGCGATGGTGAAATCACCCTGAAGGTGCGCCGGTTTGCCAAACGTCTGGAACAGGAATTCATGCTGCCGGTTATTCTCTGGGATGAACGTTACAGCAGCCAGGAAGCTGACCGGTGGTTGCAGGCCAAGCGGCGCAGCACCAAGGAAGACCGGGATGCTCTGGCCGCCGAAATCATACTTCAATCTTATCTCGACAGCATTGATTCCCGGGAGCGACCCGAATGATACGATGGCTGGTGCGTATTTTCCTTTTTCTGCTGGTGCTGACGGCCGGTCTTTCCTGGTGGGGATGGAGCCAGTGGACCGGACCGGGACCCCAGCTGCCCCTGTCTGCTGAATTTGTACTGCTGGAAATACCTCCGGGCATGACCCTGACCGCCGCCGCCGATACGCTGGTCAGCCGGGGATTGCTCAAAAACCGGAATGTTCTTTTGCTGGGCGCCCGTGGCATGGGCCTGCAGCGGGGGTTGCGCGCAGGGTTGTACCGATTGGAGGCGGAAACTCCGCCCCGGGACCTGTTGCTGAACCTGACTTCCGGTCAGTCGGTGCAAATCAGAGTGACGGTGGCCGAGGGTCTTGATGCGGAAACAACCGCTGGAATCATGGCCCGGGCCCTGGACTTTTCCTCAGAAAGTTTTCTTTCCTTCGCCGATTCTCTGGTGCGCTCGAAAGCTGGAGCAGGACAGTTGCTGCAGCAGCAGAATTCTGTGGCTCGCCTGGATTCAATTCTCTTGAAAGCGTCTCAACCTGGCATCCGTCAGTTTCACTGGTGCGAAGGATACCTGGCCCCGGACACTTATATGTTCAGCGTCGGGATCAGCGCCGAGGCCGCTGCCGGGCACCTGATCCGCACCCAAATGGCCAGGCTGGATTCGGCTTTATCTCAGGTTAACATCGTTTCTCCGGTTTATGGCAGCACCCATCAACTGGTGACTCTGGCCTCCATCGTGGAGGCGGAGGCCCGCCAGGAAGATGAACGTGGCCTCATTGCCGCCGTTTATTCCAATCGCCTGCAAAGGAATTGGCGCCTGGAGGCCGATCCCACAGTAGCCTATATTTTACGCAAGCGGGGCAAACGCATGTTCTTCAAGGATCTCGAAGTGGATTCTCCTTATAATGCTTACAGGAACAAGGGCCTGCCGCCCGGGCCCATCGGCAACCCCGGATTTGCCTCCATTTTGGCTGCAGCCCGTCCCGATTCGGGCTTTGCCGCCATGTTTTTTGTTTCTGACGGCAAAGGCGGGCATGTTTTTTCTCGCACAATGCGGGAACATGAAGAGGCCGTTCGGCGTTTCCGTCAGTCCAAGTCGGCCGAGCGCCGCCGGCAGCGGTGATCAGAAATCCGGGTTGGGGTTGACCAGACCACTTCCCGTGCTTATTGTTCAGCCGGATCACATAGGGACCACAAAGGATATAAGGACAGATTGCACCATGGAATTTTTCCGCAAGACAACCCTGCTTTGGCA
>JAOZJV010000472.1 GCA_029935695.1 Candidatus Krumholzibacteriia bacterium
ACAGACCCGCAACAGCGGCATCTGACGTCAAAAACAAAAAGGAGAAACAAATGAGACAAGAATAAAAGCGCAGAGACAACGTTTGTCTCGATCCCGGGAGGGAATGATGATCAGAGCAGCCCGTGCCGCCTGCGCAGGAACCACTCGCAAGCCAGGAGCAAAACAATCAGCATCAGGAACGGCCATCCTGACGAAGGGTTCCATTGACGCCGGCTTTCATCCAGACTGCTTTGCCAATCGGCATCTGAAAGGCGGGCCATCACCCCTTCAAGGGCTGATGCCTCATGAAGATTGAGATAAGTGCCCCCGAGAGCGTCGGCTAATTGTCGCAACCGCCGACCGTCCTGCCGCACCTGGGTTTGTTCCACAGAATGGGATGTTACAATTAACTCTTCCACCGGACCTTCAACCACCGAATCGCCATGGCCCATCAGCTGGATGGAGTACCGCCCCGGTGGCATGGCGGGCAATAAAAAATCATGGGTGCCGCTGGTTGAACTGTTTTCCACAGTAGGAAAGGAACGTTTTTCAGAAGAGCCTCCGAAGCCTTCGGCTTTCCCGATTTCAAGACTGAGGCGCCCCTGCATCACCGGCTGTCCCCGCATGTCCCTCCATTGGGCGGACAAACGTATGGTCTCACCTTCCTGATAAAAAGCCCGTCGACCAGAAAAGCTCAATCCCGACTCCCGGTTTCCATCAGCCAACCAAACCAGCAGATTTCTCAAAATCCGCCGCACGGTGTGCTCGGGCGATGATTCGGGACCAGAGCGCGCCTTCTCCCAAAAAGCCATTTCCCAAAGCCGGCTTCCGCTCCAGAAAGCAATCCGACCATCCTGCCGGTTGCCCACCACCAGCAAAGGAACACCGGAATGCGGGTCAATCTCATTGTGCAAAGCCACCAACAATGTCCGGCTTCCCTCACGGAGGCTGCACTTAACCACTGCCCTCAAAGGTGGTGTTTCAGCCAGGGGTTTCATCCCGGGCATCATATCCAAACCAGAAAACACTGGATGGTCAAAAGCCAGGGAGTCCGGCCTGGCAAATAACGGCCCCCTTTCCCATTTGGCTTTTCCCATGACCACAGGTAAAAGATCCATTAGACCGGCGACAGGAGTTTTCAGACGCCCTCGGGAATTCTCCTGCAGATCAGGCAGGACCATCAAGCCCAGTCCTGCATCCACTGCCTGACTCAACACGGTGTAATCCAGCGTGCCAGCCCTTCCGCTCCACCCTGCAAGGATCACTCCATCAAAATCCAGCCACTGGGCTACGGTGCCCGGAGCCTCGAAAGGTGTGAGGCTGTCGGCAAAAACAAGCCCTCTTTCTGCGGCATAGACCACTTCCATGGCCAATCTGTTCTCGGTGGCTGCCGCCTGGGCCAAAAATCTTACGTTCCAACCGGGCCTTTCCGCAAGAACCAGAACCCTGGCCCGGGCCTTGTGAACGTCAATCCCCAGAGACACTCTGTTGTTGGCCAGGAAACGCTCGTTGCCAAGAGGCGAAACCTCCACCTCCAGCATCTGAAGGCCTTTTTCCCCAGGGATGAAACTCAGTTCCAAATTGGTGGCGCCACTGCCCGCTTCCACTGTTTTTTGGTCAAGGATAAGATCGCCCTGTTTCAAAAATGCCGTCAAAGGCTGGTCGGTGGCAGCATCAGCCAGGCGTTGCAACACCGTCACTTCAACACTCACGCGGTCCCCGGCAAAAGCCGTTTCCGCATGGCGTATATCCTTGATCAGTCTGTCGGAGCTTCCCAGAGGATCCCCCACTCCACCAATCAGCAATTCAACTCCACTGAGGACGGAAAAAGCACCTGGGCCCGCGTCCCGGCTCACTGTCTCCTGGCCATCGGTCAACAGAACCACAGCACGCACAGGATCAGCCGAAAGACGGGTGCCCGCCTTCTCCAGAAAATTATTCAAATCAGTACCATGATTGAGAGGATCGACAATGACCGCATCATCCGCGCCGAATTCCAACAGTTCACCCAAACCGTTGCCACGCAAGAGCCGCACATCAATATCCAGCCCCTGGACGTTCAAGGCAGAATCCACCTTCGCCGCGACACCCAGGGCGGCGTTCCAGCGGGTGGTCTCAGAAGAACTCGATTCCAGATTCATGCTGGCAGAATCTTCCAGCAGAAAAACCAGCTGGCCAGGCACATCTTCTTTAAAAATGCGTGAAAAAATGGGGCCAGCCACTGCCAGCACCAGCATCAGCAAAGCAGTTGAGCGCAAAATGACCAGAGTGCGGCGCAATCCTTCAGTGGGATGCGGCCGGCTCTGGCCATAAAAACGCACAGTTAAAAAAATGGCCCCCGCTGCTACAACCAGCAGCAGGGGCCAACTCCAGGCAGCAGATGTCCAAAGAACGGACACTGCCTAGTTTCCGGCTTCGAGTTTTTCTCGAACAACCACCTGAGCAGCAGCCAGACGGGCGATGGGCACCCGGAAAGGCGAGCAGCTCACGTAATCCAGCCCGACCTTGTGGCAGAAAGCCACACTGCTGGGATCGCCACCGTGTTCACCACAGATACCCAGATGGATATCGGGATTGGTTTGGCGGCCCTTGACACAGGCCATCTCAACCAATTGGCCGACACCACTTTGGTCCAGCTGCTGGAAGGGATCGCTGGGCAGGATACCACGAGCTACGTACTCACCCAGGAACACGGCTGCATCGTCGCGGCTGTATCCGAAAGTCATCTGGGTCAGATCGTTGGTGCCAAAGCTGAAGAAGTCGGCCACTTCGGCCATCTTATCAGCCATCAGGGCCGCCCGGGGAATCTCGATCATGGTTCCGACCAGATATTTGACGTCGGAATTGGACTCGGCAATGAGGCGGTCGGCAATTCCAACAGCCATAACCCGCAGGTCGCCCAACTCACGCTGGGTGCCGGTCAAGGGAATCATGATCTCCGGACGCACATCCACACCATTTTTCTTCACGGCAATGGCCGCGGCGATGATGGCTTCAACCTGCATCTCGTAAATCTCAGGATAAATCAGGCCCAGCCGGCAACCACGGTGACCGAGCATGGGGTTTTCCTCATGGAGAGAGTCCACCTTCTGGGTGATCACTTCCAGGCTCACTCCCATTTCATCGGCAACGGTCTTCTGACCGGCTGCATCGTGAGGCAGGAACTCGTGCAGAGGGGGATCCAACAGGCGGATGGTCACCGGCAGGGTGTCCATCTCTTCAAAAATGCCCTCAAAATCGGCCTGCTGCATGGGTTTGATGACCACCAGAGCCTCGCGGCGTTGTTCTTCATTTTCGGCCAGAATCATCTGGCGCATTTTCAGAATGCGGTCTTCACCAAAGAACATGTGCTCAGTGCGGCACAGGCCGATTCCTTCGGCGCCAAACTCACGGGCCTGTTTGGAATCGTGAGGACTGTCGGCGTTGGTACGAACCTTCG
>JAOZJV010000031.1:0-4434 GCA_029935695.1 Candidatus Krumholzibacteriia bacterium
TATCAACCTCCGCATCCAGATGCAACCCGTCGACTATACCGACGACCGCGTGGTCCACGGGCACAAAAGTAATATCCAGGGTGAGGGCGGCTTCGCGGCTGGCTTCCCAGTAGATCATCTCTCCCGGACCGGCCATGCGGGTGCCGTCGGCGCAAACAAAAGCTGTTCCCTTTTCTGCGCCAGCTTTATCCAGAGGCTGCACCCACAACAAGGGCACACCCTGCATTCCTTCATAAACCACAGCCGGCACCATACGGCCGATAACCTTGCCCAGAAACACGGTTAATCCTCCACCGTTTCGCAGCCTTCAGGTGTCCAGTTGCGGCACGATGCGAAGTGCGTTCCTTCGCCCAGCACCGTGCGCAGGGTATCGTCCAACCGGGAAATCACGGAGATGTTCAGAAGTTCTGAATCATCACCCAGGCAAGAAGGAGCCATGGCTGCTGCCTCTTGAACGTCGGTCAATTCGCCGTGGATGATGGCCAGGGCTCGTCCGCCCAGATCATCGGCCAGGCGCACTTCCACCAACCCCACGGGAACAGCTTTCAGGACACGATCCATCAGTCCCAACAAGCCCGGTGATGTGCTCACTTCCAGCACACCCAAAGTATCGCCGTCGGGTTCATTTCGGCCACCCACCAGGGCTTCGGCCAAACTGGAAACCGGATCAGCGAGACGCACCTCCGCCACCAGAGAGCCGGCCTCCGTGCCCACAAACACTCCTTCAGTGTGGGCTTCTTCGGTGCTGGCCACAGAACCACCCACCAGGGCGAGATACCGCCCGGGATGAACAGTTCCGCAACGCAGCAAAGCCACCGGAGAGTTTTTCAACATCCGATCCACGGCAAGCATGCCCACCGCAACAGATCCAAATTCCAGCAATGCCAAAGACTGGCTCATAGTCGTCCTACACAATTCTGAAGTGATCGACCATCACGCACCGACGGCGACGCGAAAAGCTGACCGGATAGGTCAAGCCTTCGCCCGTGGGGCTGGCAATGGTGAAACTGGTGTGACCTTCGCCACCGGCGCCTAGGCCGGCCACAATGGGTCCGTTTTTTACGAAAATGCTGGTGTTCATGACCCGGGCCATCCTGCTGAGGGCCTCGATGTTCCGCGAGTGCATGGATGACGAATGGCCGAAGCCGTGCTCCGCCTCGCGGGCCAGGGCAATGCCGCGGTCCACATCCGGCACCCGGACAATGGGCAGCACCGGCATCAACTGCTCGGTCCACACCAGCGGGTGATCTTCCGCCACCTCGGCAATGATCAACTTTGCATCCGGCGCCCTCGTGACACCGATGCGCTCCAGGATCCAGCCGGCATCCTTGCCCACCAGTTCCTTGTTGATCACGCCGTGGGCACGAGGCCCGTGGTTCTCCTTGAAAATCTCTTTTTCCAACCGGCGCATCTCAGCCTGATCCGCCAGGTAAGCGCCTTCCTTGCGCATGGCCGCGATCAAAGCATCAGCCACGCTTTCGACCACGAACACTTCCTTCTCGTCCACGCAAATGATGTTGTTGTCGAAGCCCGCGCCGTGAACAATATCCCGGGCGGCTTTGGCAATATCAGCGGTCTCGTCCACCACCACCGGCGGATTGCCCGGCCCGGCGCTGATGGATCGTTTACCACTTTTCATCGCTGCGGCCACAACTCCGGGACCACCGGTCACAACCAGCAGATTGATACCCGGATGGTGCATCAGCTCGCCTGCCGATTCGATGGTGGGCCGTCCCACCGCCGTCACCAGATTCTGCGGTCCACCCGCGGCGGTGATAGCCTTGTTCAGTAGACGAATCGTCGCCATGGAACACTGCACTGCGCCCGGATGCACGTTGAAAACCACGCTGTTGCCCGCCGACACCATGCCGATGGTGTTGCAGATGATCGTGCTGGTGGGATTGGTCGTCGGTGCGATGGAACCGATGACTCCAAACGGAGCCCATTCCATCAGGGTCAGACCTCTGTCCCCGCTGGTGGTTTCGGGGCGCAGAACTTCAGGGCCCGGTGTTTTTTCCGTGACCAGCCGGTTCTTGATCTTTTTGTGATCCAGCCGGCCAAGGCCTGTTTCATTCAAAGCCAATTCAGCCAGTTCATCACCATGCCGCAGCATGCTTTCGCGGATGGAAACGATGATCTCGTTTCGCTTGGCCAACGATGCTTCAGACAGATGACGGAACGCAATGGTCGCGGCCGTTACACACTCGTCCACCGTGTTAAAGACACCGTCGCCCGTGACGGCAGTCATGGGTTTTGTGCCAATGGTCGCCGCCACATACCCGCCGGCGGGAGTGCCGGCCGGGGCCGTACCCGCCGCTGCGCAAATGAGGGCCCGGGGATCCGTCCCCGCAACCTGAGTCTGGCTTCCTGCCAAACGGCCCGCCAACTCGCGCGCGATGGAATCAACCTGCTGGTCGGTCAACCGGCGCATCAGTCACGCCCCTTCTTGTAAACATCGTCGCCCTCAATGTCCCAGCTTTCGACGATGGCCATGACCACCGCGTCCACTGGCTTGCCGTCGGTGACCACTGTTTGCCGGGCCGAAGATCCGGACGCGTACAAGACGTACTCGCCTTCACCGGCGCCCACTGCGTCCACTGCCACCACCGAGGCGCCGGTCAGCTTTCCATCCGAACCGGCAATGCCCAGCATGAGCAGCTTCAGCCCGGTGAGAGCTTCTTCTTTTTGGGTGGAAACCACCCTGCCGAGAACCTTTGCAAGATTCATGGCGTCTACTCTTCGCCCTGGCGGCCCAGCGGCAGCACCGCGTCAACATTGGCGTGAGGACGGGCGATCACGTGCACGGTCACCACTTCACCCACGCGGGCAGCGGCGGTCTGGCCGGCATCGCAGGAAGCCTTCACCGCAGCTACGTCACCACGAACTATTACGGTGGTGTATCCGCCACCAGTTTTCTCGTATCCCACCAGGTCAACCTTGGCGGCCTTGACCATGGCGTCGGCGGCTTCCACCGTCGCTGCGAAACATCTGCATTCAATCATTCCCAGTGCGTCTGCCATTTTCTTTCCTCCGTTGTTCGGTTACTTTTCAACTTCTCGACCATTAATTGATGCCAGTGCCGCCACCGCCGCCGGCCGCGCCACTTCAATGTCTTTTTCTTCTCCACCGATGTACACCCGCCCGAAACTGCCGAATGAGCGCACTTCCAGAATGTTGATATCCGCTGCCTTTTCTGCTTCGTTGGCAGCCAGGGCCGCGTATGCCGCAGGTTCACATTCCAGCACAAACAGCGTCTGTCCCGAAAGGATCAGATTGCCATGGCGCATGCGGTTGATCAGCATGCACTGATGATCATCCAGATGGCGCACCACCTGGTCCGAAACGATGCGCGGCTTCATGCGGTCTTCTTCGGAAATTTCCAGGGCCTCGAGGATAGCCTGACCGGCGGCTCGCACGTCGGCCTGGCTATCCGAATGCACCTCGAGCATGCCAAAATGTCTTTCGACAATTTGCATACCCGGCGTCACGTTGGTGCTTTTCAAGGCAATGTCCATCACCCGGTTGATCTCTATTCCCGGTGCAATTTCCACGAACAAACTGGCCTGCCCCACCTTGGGCAAAAAGCCCTGGGCCACCGTCGCCTGAAAACTGGCGAACTGGGGCTGCAGATTGTCGATCACACAAAAGGCTCTCAAGTCCACACTCATTGCTTAAACTCTCCTTAGGCAGTCTGCTTGGCTTCCTGAACAATGGCGATGCTGGCGCTGGCGCCAATGCGCGTAGCCCCCGCGTCAATCATGCGTTTGGCGTCGGTGAAATTCCTGATGCCGCCCGATGCCTTCACTTCCATGCCGGCCGATCGCACCACCGACGACATCAAAGCGATGTCTTCAGCCGTGGCTCCACCGGAGGCAAAGCCGGTGCTGGTTTTCACAAAATTGGCCCGGGCTTTTTTGGCCAGCTCGCACACCCGTACTTTTTCTTCATCCGTCAGAAGAGCCGTCTCGATGATGACTTTGCTGACGGCGCTGCCATCCTTGCAGGCTTCGGTCACAGCCTGGATGTCGCGCAGCACGTAGGCATCGTCGCCACTTTTCAGGCGGCCCACGTTGATGACCATGTCAATTTCTTTTGCCCCGTCACGGATGGCCTTGCGGGTTTCCATAGCCTTGATGTCCGGTGTGGCGGCGCCCAAAGGAAAGCCAACCACCGAGCAGGTCAGCACACCGGTGCCGCGCAATCCGTCGGCCACCTTTTTGACCCAGCAGGGGTTCACGCAGACCGAGCGGAAGCCATGCTCCCGGGCTTCGTCGATGACCTTCTGCACCATGTCCACCGTAGCGTCGGGTTTGAGAATTGTGTGGTCGATATAACGGGCCAGTTCCTCGGGAACTTTGCCGGGAGAATCGGGGCCATGGGTCAGGCGGCGGGCACCCAGGTCGATGAATTGCTGGGCCGGGGTGTGGGGGCTGG
>JAOZJV010000031.1:4444-13363 GCA_029935695.1 Candidatus Krumholzibacteriia bacterium
CAACTGCCAACACAGGGACCGGCGTGAAAAGCACCCGCTCCGGCGCCACCACCGAGCAGGCCTTCCAGCCTGGCAACTACGCGAGCCATGTCTTCCTCGGTAAGGTCGGTATCACCGGAGGCAGCGGCCATGTGACTGTTGGAATTATCGGTGATCATGGCAACCCGGCGCTGATGTCTGGGTTCGGTGCAATCGGTTGTCAGAAATACATCCACAATTTGCGATGCCAGGCTGCCGCCGATAAGACCGGCGCCCAAAGTCAGCAGGTTGGCGTCGTTGTGTTCCCGGCCGTTGCGAGCACTGGACAAGTCGTAGGCCATGGCCGCGCGCACTCCCGGCACCTTGTTGGCCATCATGGATGAACCAATGCCTGCGCCATCAATCATTACGCCCCGCTCCACCTGGCCTGAAGCCACGGCCTCAGCCACCAGTCGGGCATACTTGGGATAATCCACCGCCGCGGTGGAGTCGGTCCCCACATCCTGCACCTGATGCCCCTGCCCATTCAGATGGGCAATGAGTTGCTTCTTCAGTTCGAAACCGCCGTGATCTGCTCCAATGGCGATCTTCATGGCCAACAACCTCGTTTTAGTGTGAACCGATCAACCCAGCTCTTACCAGACCTGGGAGTCGTCGTTTTTGGATTTATTCTTCCTGGTGGTGACAGACTGCTGATCTTCAGCACTGGAACTCTTGATTGACAGATACTGCCCCACCCGCCGCACATGATCCTTGAGACGCTGCCGGCCATGGGGTGTCAGGCTGAAAGCTGTCACCTGACGATTGCCGCGCTTTGTTTTCTCGGAACTCAGGTATTCGGCAGCCACCAGTTTTCGGGTCTGAACATGGAGATTTCCATCGGCAAGCCCGGTTTCATCCCGCAAAGCGGTGAAAGTCCAGGGCTTTCCGTTGGCTAACGTCAGGACAATGGCCAACCGGGCACTGGTGCCCAGCATTTCATCGATTTCCTCGGCCTTGCACATGCCGTTGGGCTCCATATCAGGGTAAACTCAAATTACTTCGTAAAATGAAGTAAAACTCAGCAAGGGTGATCTTGTCAAGATGAATATTTTTACTTTATTTAATGAAGCTCAAGTAATCTCAAGAATATTCCATCTAAAAGCCACTTGGACTAAAAAATCAACATATGCCAGAAACTTCATAAAACGAAGCATAAATCCAAGAGCAACCCTCAGTATTTTTCCAAAATTTACCTTCACAAAATAAAGAAAGTCATCATCTGAAGATATGTTACCATGCGGCAGTAATTTACCCCTTTATGATCTGATGATGGCAACAGGAGATAACTCTTTGCAGCCCAAGGATAACCACGAGCACCTGCTGGACTCATGGCTGACTTTGATGGATGACGGCCCTGCCCCGGAAGGCCCCATCCGTCTGCCTGTTCTCAGCGGCAGCATGCTCCCGGAAATCCCGGTCAAAGCCACGGCCCATATCGAAAAAGCCCCAGCCCGTCATTGCCTAAAAGGGCAGGTGGTGGTATATCGGGATAAGAACCGCCTGGTGGTTCACCGGATTTTGTGGCGACTGGGCTGGGGTTCGTCCCTCCTGCTCTTTGAAAAAGGTGACAACAACGCCAGGGGTGGGTGGATCAAAGGCAGCCAAATCAGGGGGATGGTGGTTGCTGTGGACCTTAACGATGATAAAGGCCCTCAACCCCTGCAGATCAATCCCCGGCGAGCCCAAATCAGCCTGAATGCTGATATGAGACACCGGGTTTTGGCTTTTCCCCGTTGGGTCAAACACACTCTGCTGGGGATTAATAACTGAGAGAGGGAGAACCATGCCAGAGAAAGCCACATCGGAGTACCGCCTCAATCTGGGCGGACCGACCATGGCCCTGCATTGCACACCCGATGCCTTCGCTCCGGCCCTGGCCAAATGGTTTGACCGTCCGTCCGATCCCGGGCCCGCCCACATCAATCTGCAATTTGAACTCATCGCCCACGCCGACACCCTCGAACTGCCCAACACCTTGTTGAAAACCAAAACCCTGGGACCGGATGGTGCGTTCGACATTGCCAACGGCCTGATCAGCGGTCATTACGACCGAAAGACCTGTCAGGGGCACATACGGGCCAAAGGCGCCCTGACCCGCGGCCTTCTGATGCGGGTCATGGAACAGATTTTCTACCAGGCCTTTCATTCGGCCCGGCAGGCTGCCGGCAGTGAAACATTTTTAGTGCATTCATCGGCCGTCATCGCCAAAGGCTCGGGATTTCTCTTTGTCGGCCCTTCAGAAGCCGGAAAAACAACCGCTGCATTGAACAGTTCAGCCCACCATGTTCTGGGCGATGAAATGACCCTGGTATTACCCCAACCGGCCGGACCCCTGATTGAAGGAACACCTTTTAATGGCACCTTCAAAACCAAAAGCCCCGGCACCGCTCCCTTGCGGGCAGTGTTCCTGTTGAAACAAGGGCCCGAGCACCGGATTTTGCCCATGGACCCGGCCGAGGCCGCCAGTCATATCGCCGGTGAAATAGTACCTCCGGTGGGATTGGATCAGATACCCGGCCCCAACACCTTGCCCGAAATGGTGGAGCTCGCCGCGGGAATTCTGGAAAAAGTGCCCGTTTTTCAGCTGGAATTTCTGCCTGATCCGGGATTTTGGGCTGTCATCGACAAACATTTTGATCTGGGCCTGGACTAAGGCTCTAAAAAAAGGGAAAAATCATGGATCTTGATATCATTTACGCTCAAAACAGCCAATGCCCCGTGCGCTCCATCGGGGATAGCCTGATCATCATGGCCCCCAGCGGCGACACCACCCATTCCCTGGAAGACATCGGAGCGTTCATCTGGAACCAGCTCGATGGCCAGCGCAACCTGCATCAGGTGCTCGATGCGGTTCTTGCCGATTACGACACTGACGCCGCCACTGCTCGCGAAGATTTGACCCAATTTATCACCCAAATGGACTCAGCCGGAATTATCTTGAAGACATAATTTCAATTAAACGCACAATTATGCTGAAAACATGAGTCTTTTTCGGGAAAATATGTTATAATTATGAAATGACCCATATCAGCCCAATCTCCCAAGGAGCAAACATGAAGTTCGTCCCAAGCTCCCGGTCTGTTTTGACCGGTCTGTTGCTTTTCATTTTTTCCATCGGCCTGCTCGGCACTTCAGGCTGGGTTTATGCTGCAGACCGCACCGTCGTTAGTGAACTCTGGTCTGCCGATGGCTGACCCTACTGTCCTTCCGCGGTCGCGGGAGTTAACGATTTGGAAGAAAATTACGGCACCGATGAATTTCTGCCCATGACCTTCTATCTGGGGGGAGTGTACTCCATCCCCGAGGGCAACAGCCGCGCCAGCTGGTATGGATTCAGCGGCACCCCCGCCATCATGTTCGATGGTGTGGATGATGCCGTTGGCGGGCAACCCAGTGGCTCCATGTATGCCTCCTATTTGCCCATGTATGCTGCTCGTGCCAGCATGAGCAGTCCCCTGATTATGAACGCAGCCTATGTGGCTTTCGGCAATGACATGTCCGTAACGGTCAACATCCAGGTGGATGAAGCCATTGCGGGTACCAACAACCAGGTGTCGTTCTTTATCTGTCAGGAAGGCTACCATGGTCAAAGCAACATGGTGGTCGACATGCTGCCCAATGAGTCATTCTCCCTCGACACCGTGGGTCAGAGCACCATTGTCAGCCGCGACTTCACCCTTGGTTCTTCTTTCACCGAAGAAGACATGCGCATCATCGTGCTGGTGCAAAATACTGACACCAAAGAAATCCTCCAGGCCACCATCGCCACTGCCGACTACGCCGGCACCCTGGTTGTGGATGCGGAGCCCAATGGCGTGAACGCCCCCTGGCGTTTGCAGGGTCCCGAAGGTCTCGACTTTCATGGAAACGGTGACCGCTCCATCAACCTGTTCTTCACAGGTGACTACACTCTCACCTTCCTCGACGTGCCGGCCTGGACCACTCCTGCCGACAACCCTCAGACCCAAACTCTGGTGGATGATGGCGTGATCACCTTCACCGGTGTGTACACCGACGGCCCCTTCACCGTTGTCAACGATGGTCCCATCGCCGACGCCGGTTCAGGCCAGGGTGTGGCACTGATTGATTATGACAACGATGGGGACCTGGACATCCATGTGGTGAACAATGGCACCACCGACCAGCTCCTGCGCAACGAGGGCGACCTCACCTTCACCGACGCAGCCACGGGCCTGATCGCCGATGGCGGTGCCGGGTCCAGCAGCGCCTGGGTCGATTACAACCGCGACGGTTTTCAGGATGTACTGCTGGGACGCAACGGTGAAACCAATCTCCTGCTGGCCGGCGACGGCACCGGCGGATTCATACCCGCAAACTGTGTGGGCATGGATGATGCCGGTCCTGCCTCCAGTGTTTCCTGGGCCGACTATGACCTTGATGGAAACCTTGATATCTATGTAGCCCGGAGCGATGCCAACATTCTGCTCAGCAGTTTCGGCGATCTCGGGGGCGGCTTCTTTGTCTTCTCCAGCGCCGGCGGCACTCCCGCCAATGATGGCACCACCAACGGCGCCAACTGGATCGACCTGAATGGTGACCAGCGCCCGGAGCTCTACATTGTCAACAGCTTCAGCGCCAACGCCATTCTCGAAAATACGGCCATCGGATTCGACGATGTCACCAATACTGCTGGTCTCGGCGACGTGACCAACGGCGTGGGTTCAGCCTGGGGTGATTACGACAATGATGGAGATTTCGATCTCTACCTCAGCAACGGAGCCATGTCGGATCAAATCTTCAACCAAAACGGTGACCTGCTGTTCACGCCCCTCCAGGGTGAGAACACCACCGACATGGGCCACGGACGCGGAGTCGTCTGGGCCGACTTCAACAACGACACCAACCTGGATGTTTACCTCGTGCGCCACAACCAGCCGGATCTTTTCCTGCTTGGCGACGGCCTGGGTGGTTTCCAGATGATTCCCGTTGGTCCGGCCGAAGCCGATGGTCCCGGTAATGCCGTGGCCTGCGGCGACCTCGATGGCGATGGAGATGTTGACCTTTTCATCACTCGCGATGGTCAGAGTAATGTCCTGCTCGCCAACAACCTGACTGGCTCAGGTAATTTTTTCGAACTCAACCTGGTGGGCTCTGAACTGCAGCCCGATGCCATCGGAGCCATGGTTCGCCTGACCGCCGGCGGCATCACCCAGATGCGTTACCTCAGCGCCGGCAGTGGCTACCTGGCCATGGACGCCAAAACCCTGCATTTCGGTTTGAGTGATATCACCACCATCGATGATGTAGAGATCACCTGGCCCGACGGCACCGTGCAGAACCTGACCAACCTTGCGGTCAATCAGTTCATGCAGGTGACCAAAGGTGAAGATGCTCTCAGTGCTGTGGATGATGGACAAATTCTGCCCCGGGCCACCGTGCTGGGTCAGGCTCATCCCAATCCATTCAACCCATCGACCACCATTGGTTTTGCCCTGGCTCAAAGCGGCCCCACACGACTGGACATCTTCACGGTGGATGGTCGTCATGTGCGCAGCCTGGTCAGCGGTGACCTCAACGCCGGGCAACACTCAGTCACCTGGGCCGGTGTGGACGAAAACGGTCGGGCTGTGGCCTCGGGTGCTTATTTTTACCGGTTGAGTTCTCCCGATGGAGGGCAACAAACTGGCAGGATGGCGTTGGTTAAATAAAGGTTTGCCTTGGGGATGAAAATCCCGCCCATACACAAGTTGACCCCCGGATGTCCTCGTACCTGTGGATTACCGGGGGTCAACTTGTGTATGGGCGGGATTTTCACGGAAGGGTTATTGGGGATTTAACCAGCGGACATTGGAATCTTCTTTTAGTGTGGGGGGTTATGGGGTATTGTAAAATCCCAGTGTGAATTTGTTTTGTCTTTGCTTATTGGAAAGGGGGATCCTGATGGGAGACGAGGATAAAAGAGCGGGCAATCTTTTATGATGAAACGCAGTCCTGTTCCGTTTGTTTTGGGGTTGGGGATTTTGATGGCCCTGGCCATGGGATACTCCCTTTACATTGGATCTGGAACGGCTGTTCGGTATGCGTCTTTGGTGGATGCGGCCATGGAGATCAAGCTGGAAGCAGCCATTGGTCATCTTTGGTTTGAAGAGGTCATCAGTGGCGACCGGCATGAGGATGTTTCCGGGGCCCTGGCTCACATTGACAAGTCGGCATGGTATGCCCGGGTCATGCTTGAAGGTGGAGAAAATTCCGAAGGTACTATTGTGCCTCTTCAGGATCCTGCGCTGCGTGGGGAAATTGAAGAAGTATTGGTAAAGATATTGGAGTTTCGGAGCATCGCGGATGACCGGTGGGAAGCCTCGGAACAATCCGGCATCGGGTCTGAGATCGACCAGCGTTTTGATGCCCTTTTTAACGATCTTTTAATCCAGGCTGATATTGTTGAAACTGAGTTGCAAAGTTTCATGGCCCAGGAGATTTTTCGGTTTCGAACCATTCAATCTCTGTTGATTGCGATATGCCTGGCCCTGGCCTCCCTGACGGGCCTTATTTTCCGCAACTACAATCGCGAGCTCAAGCAGGGTATTTCCGCACTGCAAAAAAGTGAAGAAAATATGTCGACCACTCTGCTTTCCATTGGGGACGCAGTGATTACCACAGACACCGAGGGGTGCATCGTCCGGATGAATCCTGTGGCAGAACAATTGACCGGTTGGAACCATTCAGAAGCCCGGGGACTGCCCCTGGAAAATATCTTCCACATCATCAACTCCAAAACGCGAATGAAGGTGGACAACCCTGTTGCCAAAGTATTGACCGAAGGCATCATTGTTGGGCTGGCCAACCATACGGCCCTCATCGCGCGGGACGGGACAGAATTTCAAATCGCCGACAGTGGGGCACCCATTCGCGACACTCAAGGCCGCATCACAGGGGTGGTTCTTGTTTTCCGGGATGTGACTGAGAGTTATGCCAAAGATCAACTCCTGCATCAAAGTGAGGATAAATTCAGAGCGCTGTACGACAATGCTCCCCTGTCCTACCAATCTCTTGACGAGGATGGTTGTTTCCTGGACATCAACCCCGCCTGGTTGAATGCCCTGGGTTATAAAAAAGAAGAAGTTATTGGTCAGAATTTCGCAGATTTTCTTCACCCGGACTGGAAACCTCACTTCGAAAAAAACTTCCCCGAGTTCAAACGGCGCGGCTATGTGAATGATGTACAGTTCAAAATCAGACACAAAGACAAACACTACCTGGACATTTCATTTGAAGGCTGTATTGGGTACCTCCCCGACGGAAGCTTTCGCCAGACCTATTGTGTTTTCAAGGACATCACTTCGCTGAAAGAAAACGAAGTAGAACGAGATCGTCTGGTCAAAGCCATTGAGCAGGCAAATGAGTCCATCGTGATTACTGATGCCGAGGGTATCATCCTGTACACCAACCCTGTTTTTGAACAGATCACTGGCTATAGTGCAGACGAAGCATTGGGCCTTTCTCCCCGTGTGCTCCAAAGCGGTGAGCACAATGAAGAATTCTATAAGAATTTGTGGACAGTAATTTCTGGGGGAGACACTTGGCGGGGACGCTTCATCAACCAGAAAAAAGACGGCAGTCACTTTACTGAAGATGCTACAATTTCACCTGTTTTTGACAATGCAGGAATCATCGTAAATTATGTAGCGGTCAAACGCGATGTCACCGAGCAGCTTGCACTGGAAGAACAATACCACCAGGCCCAGAAAGTGGAATCCATTGGCCGGTTGGCCGGAGGCGTAGCCCATGACCTGAACAACCTGCTGACTCCCATTTTAGGCTATTGTGAAATTCTGATGGCAGATTTCGATGCCGATGATGCCCGAAGAGAAAGCGTGGATATCATCCTGCGCTCAGGAATTCGCGCCCGGGATCTGGTGCGTCAGCTTCTGGCCTTCAGCCGTAAACAAACCCTGGAATACAAACAGGTTAGCCTTAATCAGATCCTGGAAAACTTTCAGGATCTTCTGCAGCGCACCATCCGTGAGGACATCATCATTCAGGTTACGCTTTCTCCGGAAACGGGAAACATCATGGCCGACATTGGCCAGATCGAACAAGTGATCATGAACCTGACGGTCAATGCTGCCGATTCCATGCCCCAAGGTGGCCATCTGAATATCGAGACGATGCCGGTGGAGCTGGACGAAGAATACGCCTCCAAACATCATGGTGTAAAAGCAGGACCGTACTATATGCTGGCCATCAGCGACACAGGACACGGAATTGATGATGAAATCATGGAAAGAATCTTTGAGCCCTTCTTTTCCACCAAAGGTGAACAGGGTACGGGACTCGGGCTTGCCACCGTTTACGGTATCATCAAACAACACGGGGGCAACATCTGGGTTTACAGCGAAAAAGACAAAGGAACAACATTCAAAATCTACCTGCCTGCCTCCCATGAACAACCCGCAGAGGTCAAGGTTAAGAAAGCAGAGACTGCTTCCCGGGTATGCTCAGAAACTATTCTGCTGGCAGAGGATGATGAGGAAGTGCGTGAGCTCGCTCGTGCCATTCTCTGCCGAACAGGTTACACCGTCCTGGAAGCATCCAGCGGGGCTGATGCCCTGTCCAGACAAACAGACCACGACGGACCGGTTCATCTTCTGCTGACGGACGTAGTGATGCCCGAGATGAATGGCAAGCAATTGTTTGAATTGGCCCGCGGGAAAAATCCCGATCTGAAAGTGCTCTTCATGTCCGGCTACACCGACGATGTGGTTGTTCACCGGGGTGTGCTGGATGAAGGGACCAACTTCATTCAAAAGCCATTCACCCTGGATGCTCTTGCGGCCAAGGTGCAGAATGTTTTGGACCAAAAAACCAGGCTGGGACCCCAGCATTAAGACATCTTCAAAGCCCCGGATTGCCTTCTCTGCCATTGTGAGGTAGATT
>JAOZJV010000473.1 GCA_029935695.1 Candidatus Krumholzibacteriia bacterium
TGCGCGAGGCCTCATCCGCATCGCTGGGCCCGATGGCCAGCTCTCCCTGCAGGGCCAGGGAACCTTCGTCGATCAACAAAAGAAAAGCCCGGTTGAAGCCCAGGCCCTGGCCGCTGGTGATGCAAATCAGCACCGCCTGCAGAATTTGGTCCAGGGTCAGGTGGGCCCCGTAAAGGGCTTCACTCACCTGATTGAGCAAGGAGAGTTTGGCCAGGCGCATCATGCGCTTTTCGTCTTCCACCTGCCGGCTGAGCACATCCGTAAGCAGAAGCAGACCATGGGCTTCGGCCTTTTTGACTTGCTTGCCGCTGACCAGAGGTTCGGCCTTGAAGGGCAGACAACGGGCATCCACCGCCCGGACCTTTCCCTGGCTGTGAATAACTTCCAGGGTTCTGCTCTCCATGGTCCCGTTGTGCCAGGCTTCGCGGCACTGGTCCAGAGTTTCCGGCCTCAGAAAAAATTGCTTCAATTCCATGCCCACCAGATCGGCCCGGGCCAACCCCAGCAACACACCGGCGCCATCGCTGGCCACCACAATGTGACCTGCAGGGTCAATCACCATCATGGGCTGGTCGCTTTCTTCAAAAGCGGCCGCCACAATGCCGTTGCGTTTTTCCAGATACTCGTCGTGATGCACCGAACTTCTCCTGCCTATCTCATCTGTTTTCTGATGACTTCTTCATAGAGTTCTTCATATTCCCCCGCTGCCACATCCCAACTGAAATCGCACGCCATGCCTGCGGTCTGCAAATCTTTCCAACGCACCGCATCGCCAAACATGACCTCGGCCCGTCGCAAAGCCACCAGCAAACTTTCAGGGCGCGAATCATTGAAGACAAAGCCGGTGCCCGATTCAGGGCCAGCATCCGATACGGTATCGGCCAAGCCTCCTGTCCAGCGCACCACCGGCGGGGTGCCATACCGCAGGGAATACATTTGCGACAGCCCGCAGGGTTCAAACAGGCTTGGCATCAGGAACAAATCGCTGCCAGCATAAATACGGTGGGCCAGGGCTTCGTCGAATTTGTCCACGAAAGCGATGCGGGCGCTGTGCTTAGCAGCAGCCTTGCGCGTGGCTTCCTCCAAGTGACTCTCCCCCGTGCCCAAAATGGCGAAGGCAAAACCATCATCAGCCAAACGCCCCATGATGGGCAGCAACAGGTCGATGCCCTTTTGCCCCACCAGGCGCCCCACAAATCCACACACGGGTTTGCCGGTTTCCGGAGTGAGTTTCAGATCCCGCAGCAGGGCCTTCCGGCATTTGAGTTTTCCCGCCATGTTACCAGGTCCGTAAGTGGCCGCCAGGGCTTTGTCTCTGGTGGGATCCCATGTCTCATAATCGCCACCGTTGAGAATGCCCGAATAATCTTTCCCTCGGCTTTGCAGGATTTCCTGCAACCCGCACCCGTACTCGGAACTGCCGGTAGTTTCACGAGCATAATTAGGACTCACGGTGTTGACCAGATCGGCCCCCAGAATACCGGCTTTCAGCAGGTTGAGCTGGCCGTGAAACTCCAGCAACCCCGGGTATGAAGCCTGGGATCGGGCCAGGCCCAAAGTTTCCACCGCATCCAGACCGTGGACTTCCTGGTGGGCAAGGTTGTGGATGGTCAGCAACGTGCCGGCGGGCCCGGGCAGCTGACGCCCGCTGTACCATTGCTTGCGATAGAGAATGGCCGGCACGGCGCTGGCATCATGGCAATGAATCACATCCACTGGCCAATCCAGCAGGCGGGGCAACATCAAGGCAGCCTGGGCGTGCAGGCTGGCCCTCTGCAGACTGTCTTCAAAACCAGTGCCGTCGGCGTAAGTGTAGATACCGGGTTTTTCAAATAACGACGGGCATTCCACCAGGTAGATCTTCAAAGCTGAAGATGTGGATCCGCGCACATGAAAGCGGATGTCGTGAACCTGCTGCCCCACCCGAATGGTCATGGGAGGCAATTTTTTCAGGGGCCGGATATTTTCAGCTTTCCGGTCCAGATCTCCATACAGGGGCAGCACCACCCGCACATCGTGTTTCCGGCCGGCCAAAGCTCGCGACAGGGCTGCCGCCACATCGGCCAATCCACCCACCTTGGCGAAAGGAGCCATCTCTGCGCTGACCATCAGAATCTTCACATCATCTTCTTTCCGGGCGGAGAATGACCGCCGCTTCTTCCGGGGGCAAGCTGTTGATGGCAAAGCCGGTGCCGGCTTCAAAACCAGCCTGGCGCGTGAGCCGGGGCAAAATTTCCACATGCCAGTGAAAGATATCCGGTGCGTTATCGATCAATCCGTCAAACCGTTCATTACCATACCCCTGGCGACCTTCTGCCGCCAGAGGTGTATTGTGAATGACCACATTGTAACCAGCACCCGGTGCGTGGTTGTTCAACCCTTTCAAACACAAGCTCATCAAGGCGGCCAGATCCGCCACTTCTTCAGGGGAAATATCCAGCATTGTGGGGCAGTGCCGCCGGGGAATCAACCGCATTTCACAAGGAAAACGGCTGGCCCAGGGAGCCAGGGCCGCCCAGGTGTTGTTGCTGGCAATCAAGCGGGCGCCATCGGCTTCTTCATCCGCCAGGGAATCGCACAACAGGCACCGGCCGGTTGATTTTTTGTGACGGATGAAATTCTCGATTTTATCCACCACCACTGCCGGCACCACCGGGGTGGTGATGATTTGAAGGTGAGCATGGGCCAGGGTGGCTCCCGCTTCGGGCCCCTGGTTGCCAAAGGCCAGCACATAACGGGCAGAAGATTGCTGCTGGGCCAGAGCGACCATTCTTTGGCGCACGGTGGATAGAATTTCCGTCAAATGATCGGCTGGCAGGGTGCCGAGGCTGTCCTGGTGCCGGGGGCAGCAGATTACAACTTCGTGGCCACCCTGGGCCGCACCCTGGGTTCGCATCAGGGTGGAAGGGAGAATTTCGGTGGTTTTGGTATCAGACTGAACAGCAGGATATTTGTTCGGTACAACCCGCACCCGCCATCCAGGTCCGTTGGCAGGCATCTCTGAAGCTCGACCCGAAGCCATCACCTCGGCAGGAGTCTGATCTTCCCGGCCCGGACAAAAAGGGCACTGATCTGAAGTGGTGGGTTGCTCCGGCATCTGCTGAAGGCGGTCCCGGAATTCATTGGGTCGCCCCTGCCGCTGCGCTGCGATGATCACCCATCGCCCCGTCAGGGAATCCTGGCGTAGGGAAGACATGCCGTTCGGGTCCTTCCGAAAAAAATGCAAAAACTGTAATTTTGTGGGAACTTCCTTTTTCCCGCTGCGTATCATACACCATGACCGAAGATAACAACAACCGCTTCTCCCCCCTTAGTGGTTCTTAAAATTCGGGCGCGTGATTCAAAGACGATTGACAGAATGAGCAGAACGGCGAAAGCGGACCTATGGCGAAGGGTCCGCTTTTGTTTTGTTATG
>JAOZJV010000474.1 GCA_029935695.1 Candidatus Krumholzibacteriia bacterium
GTGAATTTTAAGGTTAACCCGGGAGAAGGAGAGTGAAGAGATGAATACAACATTAATGAACAAATACTTCACCGAGCTTGGTAAGGGTTTTTTCAAGGCAGCTTTGCTGGTTGTGGCCATAACATCAGCTACAGGAGCTTTCGCCAGCGATTCCATCTACGATTACGATGCGCAAACCCTGCGTGTGGGAGTGTGGATTGAAAACCTGGATGAAGCCGAAGTCCTGGACAAAGGCGAAGAATTGGCCGTGGGATTCCAGACCAATGAAGATGCCTACGCCGTGGTCTATCGCATCAACACCGAAGGCCTGGTCACTATACTGTGGCCCCGCAGCCGCCTGGACGATGGTTTTGTTTTTGGAGGGCATGAATATCTGATGCCCGTGACCGGTTCGCGTCGCCTGGTGGCTTCGAGCCGTACCGGCGAAGGGTTCATCGAGGCTGTTGTCTCCCGGTATCCTTTTGATATGCGTGAACTTGCTCTTGATTTTCACCATGAATATCAAGAAGACAGCTACGAATTTTACGTTGCCGGGGATCCTTTTCTGGCCATCAATGAGATTAATTTTGCCATCACAGGCATGGAAGATTCCGCAGATTTTGTGGTGACCAATTACCTGAGCTATTACGTGCATGAAGAAGTGGAGCATCCCCGTTACCTCTGCAACCAATGTCATGTGGATGACGACCTGGCCGACCGTCCTTACCAGGACGAATGCACCATCGAGATCACCGTGGATCATGGTTGGGGTAACCAGTGGTATGGCGACCAGGGTTATTACCCCATTTACCATAATCCGGTGTATGTGTATTACGATCCCTGGACCTGGCGTCCCTGGGTGAATTTCTGGTATGACCCCTTCTACACCTGTGCTTACACGCCTGGTTACCATTGGAATTACAACACTTATGTGTGGTGCGATTCACCTTACTACCGCTACGATGGCCCTCGCTATAAAACAGGACGGGGCCTGTACGAGCGCCCGGGTTTTGCTGGTGCCAAAAAAGAAGGTCGGCGGAAAACATCTGATTACACCCGGGTTTCCGGTCGGGTGGCCCAACGCGGTCCCACCGATACTGAGCGGGAATATATGAAGAAAAAGAACCGGTCTTCTGTTGACATGCGGGGCGCCGGCGGTGTGGCATCGGTCAGAAATCCTGGTTCCACGGTGATCTCCAGAGGCCAGCAACCCATCGCCAGAACCCGGCCCCATATTGAAACTCCCACCAGGGGCAAGTCCCGGGGTGGACTCCAAATTCGCAGCACTGGTGGGCGCAAACCAACAACTGCTCAGGGCGCCCGCACTGGAAGCCCAACCCGAGGCACCGTCGGCACAACACCTGTGCGCAGTGGTGGTAGCGGAAGAGGCAACCTCATCAGACCAGACAGCCTTTATCCAGTAAGCGGTCAGGGTGGATCTGGTTCCGGCGGCACAACAACCGTTCGGGGAAACAGCCGTCCGGCACCCAGTCGTGGCGGCAGTGTGACCCCTTCCCGGGGCAGCAGTGGTGATGGCCGCATCAAACCTGTGGAACCCCGGAAAAAGGGCACCAGAATTTGGAACAGTCGTTCGGGAAGCAGCAGCGGAGACCGGAAAGTGCGCACTCCTGCACGCAGTAATTCCGGCAGCAATTCCGGCAGCAGTTCCGGCAGCAAAGCAAAACCCCGCAGTGGCAGTTCGAGCAACAGCAGACCCCAAAAAGTGAAGCCCAAGTCCAACAGCAGCAGCGGGTCCTCGGGATCCCGCTCATCATCCAGCGCCAAAAGCCGCAGCAGCAAGAGTAGCGGCTCTAAAAGTAGCTCTGGAGGCAGTAAATCAGGAAGCAGCAGTTCAAAGTCGGGACGCTCCGGTGGTTCGTCCCGGAGCAAACGATAGTTTAAAAACGAAATAAGTTGCGTGTTGGTGTTTTCCCCCCATCACCCAACGGCCGGAAAAGAGACCGGATTCTCGAAGAGGTTGGCACTGAAACGAGATGGGTAGCGATCAGGCCGGTTGGGGACATCAGCGCATGAAGGAGAGCCCGGCGGGGAATGTCGATCAGGGGTGACAGACGCCGCGCCTGGGCTCTCCCGAATTTTTCAGGAATTTGCAGGGCCGCCTGTTTTTGGTCCACCCTTGAGAGGGTGATTGACCCGGACGGGCGTCCTTCCTATAATGCCCGGCAATTCGGCATGTCTCGGTTATTCCGACCCAGATGCCTGGGTTGTTCCGAAAGGTCAGTTCTTAAATGCAGAGCCCCCATTTGAAATATTTTCTCATTCTGACCATCCTGGCATTGGTGGCGTCCACTTCCTGGGCTGCATCCGGACCTCAGTCCGACAATCTCTCCCGCATCATTGATCAGGGAGTTCCTGTTCGTTTGCAGAACCTTCTTGACCACCGAACCATTGCTCTGCGGGATGATGGATCGTCCCCCATTCAGCAAGCCCGGCTGGCGGGTCAGAGGGCCCCCGACGCTCTGCAGGCCATCATCATGATGTGCGATTTCAGTGACAGCCTCATGCTGGGGCGGCATGGTGTGGTGGAAGGTGATTTCCCGCTGCCCATGCAATCTGAAATTTACTACGCGTCCCACGACTCGGTTTTCTTTTCCCACCTGTTTGGCGATGTGGCCGACTACTATGCTGATGTCAGCGCAGGGGCTTTCACTTTCAATTATACCATCCATTCGCGGGTGGTGAATTTGCCCAATCCCATGAGTTATTACGGAAACCATCCTGAAAACGGAGAACAAACCATCAGTCTGGCTGCTGCTGTTGTGGACAGTCTTGATGGGGAAATCGATTTTTCTCTTTACGATACGTACATCCTGATTCATGCCGGAGCAGGGGAGGAGACCGATATTCTCGGAAACTCTCCCGAGCAGATTTATAGCAATTTTCTTGATTCGGATGATTTTCAGCAGGCCTTCGAAGATGGCGAATTGGAATTTCCCTACCTGCCCAGCAGCGATTTTGGATCCGATGAGGGCATCAACCAGGTGTTGATTCTACCGGAGTGTGAATACCAGGATCCGGTGGGTGGCTTCGGCGGATATTTTGGAAGCCTGGGCGTTTATTCTTTTGAAGTGGGCCTGCGCCTGGGAATGCTCTCGTTGAGTGATTTTACTCCTGCGGGACGCCCCGACAGCCAGGGCATCGGAGAATTCGGACTCATGGGTTACGGGCTTTTTGTAGGCATGGGCTGGATACCTCCTCACGTGTGTTCCTACAACAAATTGCTCATGGGCTGGCTCGATCCGGTGGAGGTCGATCCTCTGCTGGCCGGTGACCATTTCCTCACCCCCTGCGAGATGAGCGGTGATGCCGAGGCCGCCATGCGAGTGGCTATTTCAGGGCAGGAGTATTGGCTGCTGGCCTATCGTCTGCAGGATCCCGACGGGAACCGGATTTTTTCCTTTCCCGGGT
>JAOZJV010000475.1 GCA_029935695.1 Candidatus Krumholzibacteriia bacterium
GTACCCAATGTGAGGCCATCAGCTACTACGCGGGGTACAGCGCTGTGACCAATACCTTCGACCATGTCTTTATACCCGATGGCATGCAAACAGGATGGTCAGGAGTGAACACGAGTTATGAAAATATCGGTATAAAAACCATTTGTGTGGGATGGTATTGGGATAATGCCCCCAGCGAAACCACCGACTATTTCAACTACGGCTACGATACCCGTCATGGCCATTGGCAGCACCAGCTCATCACTACCGTTTCAGGCGAAAGTTCTTTTGGAGGATGGAAATCAGGGGGAACTTTTTGTTCAAATTGGTTTCGTCACACCGGAAGTGATACTTATGATTTGTGGGTGTTCGACGGAACTTCCAACAGCTTTCAAATTTTGTCTCATAATTTAGATTCCTCGACATTTCTTCTGGGCGGAAACGTGGTGGTGTGCTGCGAAAGTGATGGCACAACCGGAGTTGATCTGGGCAGCGGGGACCACTGCACCAATAACAATCCTTACTCCGGTCGTTCCTTCCGGGGTCTGAACTACCTCAGTTATCTGAGTGAAGGCCCGGGTGAAGATGCAAAGACGGTCAATATCTACAATGGAAACAACAACACCTGGCATCAACATACAACCGGCCCTCTTGATCACGAAGGTTGGGGCACCGAACATGTGCAAATGCGCCAGTTCGGGGGTTCCGAGGGGGAAGCGATTTTCTATTCGGCTTACCGGAATGAGGTCTATGCTGTGAGTTTGGCAGGCATGCCAGTAACCATGACGCCTTTGATCAGCGACAACTATGCAGGTGTTTATCGTACAACCGAGGGAGTGGGAATTCTTTATGATGCCCACAGGGGATCGGTTTATTCTTTGAATGGATTCGACAGTCTGACCGGGGGAGAGCGTAATGTTATGACTCTGGACAGCAACACCCTTGAGATAAAAGCCTACAGCCTGGCCACGGGAATGTGGAGCTATCAAACCTTCGAAAATGATGGTGTTCTGCATGGGGGGCCAGACCTTATCGCCCTGGCAAAAAGTACAAACGGCTATGTTTACAATGTTTTCTACGCTTATGACGCCAGCGATGACAGCTGGGCGGTGCTGCATCCCTCAGGTGTGTATGTAGGGATTGGTGCAGGGGCGCGAACGGCACTTTACCTCAGCACCTACAATGCGTATGCCCTCGGAACAGGTACAATAACCCCGGTTCAATTAAATTCCCTATCCTTGCAGGGAGGGCGTGGCGCCGTGGATGTGCGTTGGGAAAGTGGTCTTGAACTTACTGCCGACGAGGTTCGCTTGACGGCGCAAGGGCCCGACGGTTCTTCTTCCCGCTCCTGGGATGTGGCGATTGCTCGCGAAGGGGCAAACCATTTTCGGGCACTGGATAATTGTCCCCACCTGGCATTGGGTGGCATGTTCAACTATACCCTTGAAGTGGCTGCTCCTGAAGGGCCGTGGGTGGCCATGGCTACGGAGAAAATCTATCTGCAGCCGGCACCACCTGCAGAAATCAGGCAAATTCATCCCAACCCCTTCAACCCAAACACGTCGATTGAGTTTTATTTGGAGAGGCCCCAGGTGGTTGAGTTGTGTGTTTATGATTTGGCTGGGCGCAGGGTGCGGGTTTTAGTGCAGGAGTTGATTGAGGCAGGTCCCCATCACTTGCAATGGGATGGATGTGACGACTCCGGACGTTCCATGGCTTCGGGGATGTATTCGGTGAGTTTGAAAACAGAATCGGTGATTGATCGGCGGAAGGTGATGTTGGTGCGTTGAGGCGATCTTGGCACCCTTCAGTGAAACCAGGAGGAAGCAAAGTGAAATACTTAAAAACATTGGTTTTTTTCAGTTTTTTCATGTTGATGACACTCATGGCCCAGGCAGAAAATGTTTCGGAAAAGGTGTCCTCAATTATTGTGGGGAAATGGGAAATTGCACCAAACAAGCGAACGGCTAAGGGGGCTATTGTATTTAACGACAACGGGACCTATGAAATAAATGAAAAACTGACTGATGGGGGGGGAGTTGGGACAAAAGGTGAATACAAACTGTACTGTGAAATGACGCCTGTGAGGATAGATCTCTGTTTGGACAAATGCGGAAAACCAGGATCCAAGTGGACAACACTGTTTGGGGTTGTGAGAATTCTAGCCGGTGGACAATTGGAAATCCACACTTCCCCGGATGAAAAATACCCAGTAGGTTTCTCGGATAATACTTCTGACAAGTATACGATGATACTCACGAATGTGAAAAAGTGAGTGGGTTGCTCGTGATTTATTGAATTCAGGGCTCTACCCCCCTTGATCTACCCATCTTTTGATGATAAAATAATTTCATCAATTCCCGTGTGATTCCCAGGGTGGAGATGGGTTATGTCTTATAGGGAAGCATCAAACAATCCAGAATTATCTTCCGGTTTCCCCAAGGACAAAACCGATGAGGCCCTTGTTGCATCCTATCAAGCCGATCCAAACGGCGCAGTGGGCAGGCAGTCGGTGGCTCTGCTGCTGGGCCGCTACCGAAAACAGGTTCTGATGTGGTGTGGTCGCTATGTGCGCGACCGGGAAACTGCCCTGGATCTGGCCCAGGAAATTCTGCTTCGTGCCTACAGCAATCTGGCCGCTTACGATGATCGGGATAAGTTCAGCGCCTGGCTTTTTATCATCACCCGCAATTCCTGTCTGAGCGAGTTGCGGCGCAAAAAATTGCCCTTGGCCGAGGCGGGAGTTCTCGATTTTCTGGCTGACCCTGGTCCGGGGCCCGAAGATGTCCTGGAAGAAAAAATTGTGGAAAAGGATTTCCGTTTCCTGGCCGGCAAAACATTAAGCACCCAGGAGCGGGATGCACTTTGGATGCGTTGTTTCGAGGCCATGCCAGTGGATGCCATCACTCATCAATTGGGCCTCACCGGTGGCTCCGGAGCGAGGGCGGTCCTTCAAAAGGCCCGGCGAAAACTGAGGCGTGCCATGGCGGATCGGGAAATATCCAGGCGGGAGAGTGAGTCATGAATAGAACCTGTGAATTCAGCAGAGATTTTTCTGCAAAGGTGAACACTCCCACCGATGGTCCTTTTTGGGCCCATGTTCCAACTTGTCCTGATTGCCAGGCTTTGCTGCATGCCTACCAGGAATTCAGCATTCCCGCCGATGGTGCGCAGCTGCCATTCGATCTGGATGAAGCCGATAAGGAATTGGCCGCCCGATTGGACCCGGTGTTCCGGAGGCCGTCTCAGCAGACTGCTTCACACTGGTGGGACCGAAAGGAGTTCTGGTACAGCACCGCTGCCGTTCTGATGGTTGGAGCAGGGCTTTTCATTGGCCAGGATTTCAGACAGGCACCGGAGCCTGGATTTCGGGAAAATTCTGGAATTGTGCGTGGTGAGGAGTCCACTGAGAATCAGTATTTCTGA
>JAOZJV010000476.1 GCA_029935695.1 Candidatus Krumholzibacteriia bacterium
ACGGCAATTTCCACTGCTTTTTCCAGGGGGGTGGTGAAAGCGCGGATGATGATCATGCCCATGCCCATGGTGAAGACAACGGCCAGGAAAATCAGAGCCGTCAGCAGGTTTTGTTTCCCAGCAAAAGATTGACCAAATGATTCAGAGAGGCCTGAAATTTCTTCGGCAGCCTGGCTCGAAAGCCGGCTGTTGTCGGTTCCCGCCTGAAGTTCGGCCACCAGCTTTTCATTCACTTTGGCTGAATGATTGATGCGGGAAGTAAAGTTATCCATGGAGCGGACCGACTCGGCCAATCCCACCAGGGCTTCTTTTTTCAGACTGTCCTGAATATCACCCAGCTCATCAACCAGATCTTCCAGATCCCACCGGCGTTCATCATCCGGCATGGTGGCTGCCAGTTCGCTGATGGCCCCGGAAAATTCCGTGAGTGTTTCGGAAAGCTGGGCAATTTTTCGTTCATTGATTTTGATAGCCTGAGTGGTGACGCCAATTTCCTGCACCACGGTTGTCATATCCTGAGACGCTGAACTCAAGTCACTGCTGACGCGCGCAAGAGTGGTTTCCGTATCGCTGGATTTTTGGATCCCCACCTTGGAGTGTTCGACAATTCTTTCCAGGCCATGCTGGAGGCCCCCCAGGGACCAGACCAGCGTGGCCAGAATGACTAACATCAGTGCGCTGGTGAACAAGGCGTTACCCAGCAGTTTGTGTTTGATCGTCATGTTGCGTTTCCTTTAAAAAAATGCTTACAGGGCGCCGCCGGCGGCCTTTTTTTCATACATTTTTACGGCTTTGTTCATGTTCTTCAGCAGGGGCACGTTGCCACCGGCCACCAGGGACACCTTGTCGGCAGAGATGGCGCTCGTTGCCGGATCAGCACCATAGGCCATGCTGGGTTGGAACTTGGTCCACATGCCCTGAACCGTGGCCAGCTGGGCACGGATGGTCGTATCGGTGGTGCCAGGCAGATCCAGAGAAGCGTCACCATCGAGCAGGCCCTTGAGGGTCCGGTCGAACAGGGTGTAGGTCTCCTGCAGATTCAGCTTGTTGTCGGCAGGGTTGTGACCGTAGGCAATGAGGAAGAATTCCTTGCTCATCTTTTGGGTCAGCATGCGCTGCTTGCCACTGAGATTGATGGTCACGGCCAGCCCGGGATCCGAGCTCATGCCGGCTTTGCTGGCGTCTTTTTCATAGAGCTTAACGCACTTGTTCATCTGTTTCAGCAGAGGCAGATTTTTTTCTGCCACCACAGCGACCTGGTCGGCGCTGGCGCTGCCCTGGTCAATAATGGTTTGCACAACCGGCTGAAATTCAACCCAGATGGCGTCAACCTTATCCAGTTGGCGCAGAATGCGTGAGTTGCTGGTGGACACCAGTTTGAGCTCTGCATTGCCGTTGCGCAAACCCTTAAGGGTTTTGTCAAAAAGATTGGCGGTGGCTTGCAGGTTTTTTACGTTGGCAGCCGTTTCATGACCCATGGCGATAAGGACAATTTCCTTGCTCATTTTCTGGGTGAGCATGCGTTGCTTACCTGAAAGATTCAACACTACGCCATATTCGGCGGCGGTGGGATCGGCAGCAAAAGCAGGTGCCAGATCAAAGAAAATAAAGAGGGAAATCAGCATCAACGCTGGTAAAAATAGGGTCTTTCGGGCGACGAGGGTTTTGGAAAACATCGATTTCTCCCCTGCAGATGGGTAAACGAAAACAAATGGCTTGGCCAATTATGCTTCAAACGTATTCGGCTGGCAGGGGGGTAACTTGAATGAAATGATGAAGTCAGAAAGATGGCGGGTCCCCCGGGGAGGACCCGCTTGATAAGAGGCTATTCCAGCTCCAGCATCAGATAACGCAGCATTCCGCCACGTTCCAGTTGGAAAATGGCAATTGTTCCATAATCCAATTCTTTGATCTGTTTTTTGAGTCCACGCAAGTTGGTGACTTTTGAGCCATTGAGACTGTAGATGATGTCTCCCGGCATGAAATTCTCGCCAAACAAACTGACGGTGGCCGAAAGGGCAGCCACGATCACACCTTCCGGCATACGGGGTTTGGTCTGCAACAGGACACGGGATTTTTTGTCGAGGTCCAGACACAGAACACCGATTTTTTTCACGAGGTTACGCTCGGAAGTGATCATGTCGTAAAAGCGATAGTCCGGTTCCTTGCGCTCGGTGACCTTGATCTGTTTAGTCAGAACCTGGCCTTTGCGATTGATCTCAATGGCCACTTTCTGGCCGATATCCTTGCTGTAAATGTTGACCTCAAACTGGCGGGCATTTTCCATGGGCTTGCCATCAAGAGAAAGCACCACATCTCCGGTTTTCAGACCACCTTCATGGGCCGGACCGTTGGGGAAGACATCACCGAGAATAACACCCCATTGAGTGGTAAGATCCAGCCCCTTGGCAATGAGAGGATTCAAAGTCTGGGCATTGACGCCAATAACTCCACGCCGCACCCGGCCCGTGGCGCGGATCTGGTTGAAGATATTTTGCACGATGTTACTGGGTGCGCTGAAACTCAATCCTTCGCTGCCACCGGATTGAGTGAAGATCAGGGTGTTAAGACCCACAACCTCGCCATGGGTGTTGACCAGCGGGCCTCCACTGTTGCCCGGGTTGATGGCCACATCGGTTTGGATGTAGATCATGGGGTTGTCTTTTTCAAGCTGGCGAGCCACGGTGCTGACGATGCCAAAACTGACGGAATTGGTTAAACCCATGGGGCTGCCAAAGGCAAAAACCAATTGCCCCTGGAACAACTCGTCCGAGTCTCCCAGCGGTAAATATGGCAGGTCCTTGGCATTGATCTTCAGGACTGCCAAATCCGTTTCCTTATCAACTCCGACAACCTGGGCCCCCATCAGGGCACCACCGCCGATGAGGATGGATTTTCCGGCTTCCTGGCCCATGGCTGCGGCCGACAAACGGACCTGCACCCGTTTGGCACCTTGAACCACGTGGTTGTTGGTGATGATGTAGCCGTCGGCAGAGAGAATTACGCCGGATCCGGTGGCCTGCTGTTGTCCGAAAACTGCAGCTCCCTGAGGAATGGAGCCCATCACGGGGCCAAAGCTGGTGGTGTAGATTTGAACCACAGAAGGACTGACTTTTTGGGTCAGACTCTTGATGTCCGCGCTGAGCCCCTGCAGGCTGTAATCTTTTTCGGCCGCCAAAACAGGCTGGACCAAAACCATCATCAACAAACAAAGGGCAATGCCCAATCTCACCAGACGCATACTGAAACCTCGGGGAAAAAGAAAATGTTACTGTGCAATGCCCGACAATCTACCTCACAATGGCAGAGAAGGCAATCCTGGGCTTTGAAGATGTCTTAATGCTGGGGTCCCGGCCTGGTTTTTTGGTCCAGAACATTCTGCACCTTGGCCA
>JAOZJV010000477.1 GCA_029935695.1 Candidatus Krumholzibacteriia bacterium
GCGCATGCAAAACCTGGGACTCCTGAGTGCATTGTTGCCTTTTAGACGGACTCAACCCCTTGATATAACGGAAGACCGCCTTTTCTGTCGTCGCTACTATGAGTTTTTCAACACCAATCCGTATTTTGCCAACTATCTCATCGGCGGTCTTATCCGCCTGGAAGACGAAAGGGCCCGGGGAACTCAGCTGCCACCGGGAATGACCGCCACGTACCGGGACAGTTTGGGGCGCACCTTTGCTTCCCTGGGAGATCAGATTTTCTGGCTGGGTTTGCGCCCGGCCCTGATCATGGCCCTCTGCCTCATGGGATTGCATGGTTGGCAAATGGGAATCCTGACCACCGTGAGTATTTTTGCCTTGAGCCAGCTGTGGTTGCGCTGGTGGTCCCTGGGCAGGGGCTATGGCCTGGGGCTGGATATCGTCCAGCTGTTACGGGGCCCCCATTGGCATTTGGCTATCACCTGGATGGGACGCATGGCCATGCTGCTGACAGGGCTGGTGGCAGGGTTCTTCCTGGCTCGTGTTTCGGCGGTGGACCTGGTGGCGGGTAAAAGCCTGCTTTGGGCCGGAGTTGCTCTTGGGGTCGGGTTGCCCCTGTTGGTGAGAAAAAGGCTTCCCGGAGAAGGTCTGATGGCCGTGGCTCTGGTCCTTTCTCTGTTACTGTCTTTTGCCATATGGCCTTTGGGGCATTAAATTATGGTGATCCGAATCATTCATCCGTCCAACAAGGAAAAGTAGTCTTGAAAACTGCACACGCCGTAGTGTCTGATCCTGTCGGTTTCCACCTGCGAGCTGCGGGGCGTATTGTGAAACTGACCAAAACCTTCAACTCTGACGTGACCATTCGTTACAATGGCCGCTCTGCCAACGCCAAGAGCATCATGGGCCTGGCCAGTTTGGCTGCGGAATTCGGTACCACTGTGGAAGTCGAAGTTACTGGTCCGGATGAAGAGATCGCTTTGGCTGGAATCCTGCAATTGATCCAGGTGGATCTGGCCGTGCCTGAAAACTCCCCATAATCATGAAAACCATCCACGGAATAGCTGCATCACCTGGTTATGCCTGCGGGCCGCTGCACCGTATCGGCCGCCGCACCATTGTGCCTGAACGCAAAGCTGTTGCCGTGGGGGAAATTCCCAATCAGATTGAACGCTTTCGCCAGGCGGTGGAAGTATCCCGCCGCCAAATCCAGGAACTGGTGGACAGACTCAGCAGTGAGCTGGGTCCTGAAGAAGCGGAAATCCTGTCCGCCCAACTGATGATTCTTGAAGATGAAATGGTGTGGGATGCCACCCTGGCTGTGATCAGGCTTGAACGCATTACCGCCGAAGCAGCTTTTGCCAGGGCTGTCGGGGATATTGCAGCCCGTTTCCATAAAATTGAAGAAGAGGTTTTTAAGGAACGGGTCAATGATTTGCACGATGTGGAACAGCGGGTTCTGCGTGCGTTTCAGGGAGAAGGCTGCTGCCAGATTGATCTTCCCGGGGAACCCTCCATTATCGTGGCCAACAACCTGACACCCAGCGATACAGCTGCTTTGGGCCGGAACAATGTGCTGGGTTTTCTCATGGAAGAAGGCGGCAATACCAGCCATGTGGCTATTCTGGCCCGTTCCATCGGGGTTCCAGCTGTGGTTGGCATGAAGGGACTGCTGACCCAACTGGACTTCGACCTGACCACCGCCGTGGATGGGACCAATGGCCAATGCATCATAGATCCGGACAAGGAAATCCTGCGGCGGTTCAGCCGGCTGCGCAGTGAAGCCCTGGTGGCCAACGAAAAATTGGCCGGTTTGCGGGATCTGGAGGCCATCACTCCTGACGGTCACCGTCTGAAACTGATGGCCAACATTGAGCTGCCGATGGAAGTGGACGAGGCTTTGGCCCGGGGAGCCGAAGGCGTTGGTTTGCTGCGCACCGAATATCTCTTTTTCCAGCATCACACCATTCCCAGCGAAGATGAGCAAACTGAAGTTTACAGCGACATGGTCAGGCGCATGGGGGGCCGGCCCATGGTTTTTCGCACCCTGGATGTGGGGGGCGACAAAGTCTCAGACTATCTCGGGGCCAAAAGAGAATACAACCCTTTCCTGGGTTGGCGCGGCATCCGTTTCTCCCTGGCCAACCGGATGCTTTTCAAAACCCAGATCAAGGCCATCTGCCGCGCTGGTTTAGCGGGTCCTGTCAAAATCATGTTCCCCATGATCACAGGGGTGCAGGAGTTGCTTGAGGCCAAAGCCGTTTACGAAGAAGCTGTTTTCGAATTGGAAAAATCTGGCATACCCCATGCGGGAAATCTGGATCTTGGCATCATGGTGGAAACTCCTTCGGCAGTATTGGTGG
Source organism: Candidatus Krumholzibacteriia bacterium (assembly GCA_029935695.1). GTDB lineage: Bacteria > Krumholzibacteriota > Krumholzibacteriia > LZORAL124-64-63 > LZORAL124-64-63 > LZORAL124-64-63. Next base: position 2,344 of record JAOZJV010000477.1, read on the forward strand.
CTGATCTTCTGGCCGCAGAAAGCCAATTCTTCAGCATCGGCAGCAACGATCTTATTCAATACACTCTGGCCATGGACAGAGGTAATTCCCGGGTCTCGTATCTTTATCAGCCCCTTCATCCGGCCATTCTGCGGGCCATTCATAACACCGTGGAGGCTGGGCACAAGGCTGGTATCTGGGTGGGTATTTGTGGTGAGATGGGCTCAGAAACCCGTTTGGCCGAGGTTTTGCTGGGTTTGGGCCTGGATGAAATCAGCCTGCATGGAGCCGCTCTGCCCAAGGTTAAACAAGTGATTCGCTGGACAAAATTCAGCGAAGCGCGTTCGGTGGCCCGGCACCTTATGGGCATGAACACTGCCACTGATGCCAATGAATGGTTAGCCGACTATATCGGTCAACGTAAAAAAGATCGTATGGAAAGGGAGAACTCATGAGTTCGCAAGATCAGAGCGGTTTGAAAACAATGCTTTCCCTGGTTGACTCATTGCCTGAGCAATTTTCCGGTTCGCTCCATTTGCCTGGTCTGGAAACCGTTGGCCAGGATGGTTTCAAGCCACGTCGCCTGGTGCTCTGCGCCATGGGCGGCTCGGCCATCGGTGGCGATCTTGTTCAGGGATTGCTGTCTCATCAACCAGTTTCCCTGGAAGTATGGCGCAACTATGGTTTGCCCCACTGGGTGGGCCCTGACGATCTGGTCATTGCCGCCAGTTATTCCGGCAATACAGAAGAATGTCTCTCGGCTGTGGCCGAGGCCCGGCGCCGCGGAGTGGCCATTCTGGCCATCACTTCGGGTGGGCAATTGACCGATTTGGTTCAGCCTGGGGAAAGCCTGGTGCAAATGCCTGGTGGCCTGCCTCCAAGAGCGGCTCTGGGCCACAGTTTTGGTGCTTTGCTGGGAGTCCTTTCCCGTTTGCAGCTGGTGAATCATCTGGAAAAGGAAATGCACGAAGCAGTCGCACTGCTGAAGACCCAACCAGCTTGTGGAAGCATTGCACCCGAGGCTCTGGCTGCTGATTTGCAGGGGCGCATTCCCGTGCTATACGTGGCCG
>JAOZJV010000478.1 GCA_029935695.1 Candidatus Krumholzibacteriia bacterium
TAAATGAACATCGGCCGTGGTTCGGTAAATATCCAAACCGTCACTGTCCCAGCTGCCGGTTCCATGCAAACCCAGATGGGTGGTGTAATTGTCCATCACCGTCAGCAGAAAATCCGAGCTTTCTCTTCCAGGTGCACTTCCGGCGGGAAACTCATCTTCAATGGAACGAACAACGCGGGTGCCTTTGCGCAGCTCATTGTTCCAGATCAGGCTGCGTCCCAAGCCCAACCGGGCACCGCCGTCGGAGCTGTCTTCAGCCACCAGCTGGCGGTACAGGGCGACGGCTTCCTTTTGGCGACCACTCCAACTGTAGGCCTGGGCTAATCCTTTGCGCACATCCCGGTTGATTTCATCCGGGTGACGGGCCAGATAGCGTTTGAAGTAGAAGATGGCCTTCTCGGCATCTTCTCTCCAGAGTTTCTGGTAGGCGATTTCCTGGGCCACGGTTTTCACCAGGCGGGCATCGTTGGCCAAAGCGTCCAGGTAATCGGCCACTGCTTCGTGATGGCTCTCTTTGTGGGCTGCATCGCGCGCCTCGGCCACCTTCTGCCAGGCCAGCCGGGTGTTGATGATGTTGGTGTCGGGCTGGGCGGGAACCGCATCGGCAGCCAATGCTGCGCCAGGCAACAGCACCGCCATCAACCACAATGTGCGCAAAAACTTCATGATTACTCCCTGATGGGTTTCCAAAGCGTGTATTTGCGCTTTTGCCGGTTGACGTTAAAGCCAAGAGGGGTGGTGGTGACGGTGATCACGGCCATCAAAATCCAGTAAATCAATGGATAGAAGATGGCCACCACGAAGAAGCGGGGCAGCAGGATGTCGTAGCCCCGGTCCAGGACCACACCGGTGATCAATTGCAACAGGCAAACCGTGGCAATGAGCATTCCCCAGAAGTTGGGAATGGGTGTGGCGCCGATGGGAGGGTAACCCACGGCAAAACTCACAGCCCAAACCATGGTTAGCATGACGTAGATATAGGCCCACACCACTGACAGGTTGGCCTCGATCAACACCGGCCAGAACCGGCGATGTTTCCAGTGCATCAATTCTTTCCAGTGCCGGGTCAGCACCTGGCTCAGGCCCAGGGCCCAACGCCGCCGCTGGCGCCACAAACCCACCAGAGATTGTGGCACATTCATCCACATCACCGCGCGGGACTCATAACGCACATCCCAGTGGCGCAGTTGAAGACGCCAGGTCATGTCGATGTCTTCGGTGGCCATTTCCGGTGAGTACAATCCAACGTCGAACAAAGCGGACCGGCGGAAGATGCCCACAACCCCGCTCATGGTCATTATTCGGCCCCACACCCGCTGGGCACGGCGCATCATGGAAATGATGGAAGCAAATTCGATAGCCTGAAGTTTGGACAGGAAGCTTTCCCGGTTGACCACTCTGGGGTTGCCGGTCACTGCAGCGCAGCGGGGAAATTTGAAATGGGGCACCAGGTGATCCAGTATGTGGACATCCGGCACCGCGTCCGCATCCATAACCAGGATCAGTTCACCCCGGGTCAGGGGCATGGCGTCGTTCAAGGCCATGGCTTTGCCTTCGTTGATCTTTTTGCGCACCAGACGAACCCGCGGATTGTCCACAAAGGGTTCAATTTCCTGCAGGGTGTTGTCAGTGCTGCAGTCATCAATGACCACAATTTCAAAGTTTGGATATTTTACTTTCAGCACGCCGGCCAGGGTATGGGCAATGCTGGATTCTTCGTTGTAGGCCGGAATGATAAAAGTGACCAGGGGCTTATCTACAAGGGCATAGAAAGCATCAAAGACACCTTCTTTGCCTCCCTCGCGCCGTCGGTAAAAGATAATTGCAGTGAAAATCCACATCACACTGGACACCAGGGGGTACCAGGCAAAATAAACAAGAAGGATCATGTAGGGAGCAGAATTCTCAATATTGACAATCAGATTGAGGAGATCCATCAGCGACCTCCTTTGGCAACAGTGTATATTTTTTTGCCGGCATATTCGTTGTCGGGATCGGCGGCTGTCTCTTCTTCAGTGAGGGGCACCAACTCAATGTCAATAATCGATGCCGCTTGCAGAACCTTGATGTCGGGGGCCACGATGGGGCGCTTAAGATAGTCCACATCAAAAGGTTCGGACACTGGCGGGGGTGGAGTATTGCGCCTGTTTCGCTGGGCCAGTCGCTTGTTGTGGGCCACCCACCAAAGAGTGATGGCAATACCCAGTGTGATGACGATGGACAATACAACCAGAGCCTGGATGGTATCATCGCCAATTTCCCTATGGCTGACCACATACCAGTAGTAGCCAAAAAGGCCCCACATCAGTAATGATATCACCCAATGAAATACATTCCGCATGGTACTTATCACACCTTTATCTGGGCCGCAAAGAATGCGACCGACCAAGGGGCAAGGTTGACCAGCCAACCCTTGCCGCTTACAATACCTCGTCTGTACTGCTGATGAATCTAAGATGCTAACCCGGTGTCATCCTTTTGTTTCGTCAAGGATTGACCCCTTTAAAGCATTAAATGAAAAACATTGAGAATGGAGCTGCTGTGAAGGCAAAAGAAATTCGGTCCCAATTCCTTGAGTACTTTGCCCGGAAAGGTCACCAGCGTGTGGCCTCCAGTTCCCTGGTTCCCCAGGATGACCCCACTCTCATATTCACCAATGCAGGCATGAATCAGTTCAAAAGTGTGTTTCTTGGTCTGGAAAAACGCGATTATGTGCGCGCGACCTCGGTGCAGAAATGCATGCGTGTGAGCGGAAAACATAATGATTTGGAAGAAGTTGGCAAGGATGCACGTCATCACACCCTCTTCGAAATGCTTGGTAACTGGTCGTTTGGCGATTACTACAAGGAAGAATCCATCGCCTGGGGCTGGCAGTTGCTTACAGAGGTCTTTAAGCTGGATGCGTCCCGTTTATGGGTTTCCATCTATAAGGACGACAACGAAAGTTTCAAAATCTGGACCGAAGGGCAGGGGTTTCCTGCAGAGCGTCTGGTGCGCCTGGGTGATCTGGAAAAAGGGGACGACGAGAATTTCTGGTCCATGGCCGACACCGGCCCCTGCGGGCCCTGCACCGAAATCCATTATGACCAGGGCGAGGAAATGAAATGCGATCACCCTGATGGCTGTGCCGTGGGTGTGTGCGATTGCGACCGCTGGCTGGAGCTCTGGAATCATGTGTTCATGGAGTTCGACCGTCAGGAAGACGGCACCCTGAACCCGCTGCCCATGAAAAGTGTGGACACCGGCCTGGGGTTTGAGCGTCTGGTGGCGGTCATGCAGGGCAAGAAAAGTAATTACGACACTGACCTTTTTACGCCCCTGGTGGCCAAGGCCGCGCAGCTTAGCGGCAAAGAGCCTGTGGGCGAAGATAAAATCAGCATGCAGGTCATCGA
>JAOZJV010000479.1 GCA_029935695.1 Candidatus Krumholzibacteriia bacterium
GACGTCTACTTCCAGGCCTTCGCCCAAACCCACATCACCGCCGTGGAAACCGACTCCGTTTTTGCCTATGGCGGAACGGCCGCCGAAGGTGCCAGGTCACTCAAATTCAACGTGCCTCCCAACGGATCAGCCCTGGGCTCCTACACCGGTGGAGTGCTGACGTCAAGCCAGGGCCGGGACATGGCCGACTTCAACGCCCTGACCTTCTACGCCAGGTCGAATTACAATATTTCCCTGGATGTGGCTGGATTTGGCAACGACAACACCGGCAATTCCCTCTACGAAGCGGGCCGGGGCAATATCGCGCTCAATCCCAACTGGACCTTTGTCATCGTCCCCATCCCCGACAGCAGCAAACTGCTTTCCGAACGTGGAATGCTGACCTTCGCCGAAAGTCGTGAGGCCCAGTATTCTCTGGGGTACGATATCTGGCTGGATGAAATCAGCTACGCCAACCTGAGCAACATCACCGATCCCCGGCCGTCCATGCCCTCCAGCGACAAACAGTATTTCATGGGCAGCACCGTGGGCCTCAGCGGCACCGCCACCACCTACGATGTGGATGGCGCCAATGTGATCGTCAACCACATGCCGGGTTATTTTGACTTCTTTTCTTCGGATGCATCGGTGGCCAACGTCACCAGCGAAGGTGTGGTCATCACCGGAATTGGTGATGCCACCATCACCGCCAAACTGCGCGACCTGGATGTTGAAGGCGCCGTCAGCGTGAGCAGCTACCAACCCCCTGCTGATATCGCACCAACCCCGACCCACCCTTCAGGATCTGTTATTTCCCTCTACAGCAGTTCCTATAACGACCGGCCTATTGACACCTGGAACCCCCACTGGCAGTGGTCCACCACCGACGATGGCACTTACATGATTGATGGCCACGAAACACGCATGTACTCTTCCCTCAACTTTGTGGGAATTGAGTTCCTCACATCACTGGTGGACGCGTCTGAAATGACCCACTTCCATGCTGATATTTATGCTCCCTTCGGCACCAATTTCAAAATCAAGTTTGTGACCTTCAACGAGAACAATGGTTACGCCGGTCAAACCCAGGAAATGACCTTCGATGCGGAATCCTCCCCCGCGTTCACCACCGGTGAATGGCTCTCTCTGGATATTCCGCTGGAGGACTTCACCTTCCAGCCGGCCTCTGAATCTCCCTGGAGCCGGATCGGTCAGCTGGTTTTCGTCACCGACGATGCCCAACTTATCCTGGTGGACAATCTCTACTGGCACCAATAATATTGGGTGTCCGGATTGTGCTGAAAATTGTGAACAAGGGACAAGAGTTTGAACAACGAGAATCTTACCTGGAAGGGTCTGCGCCGAACAGACCCCAATCGCCCCCGCCCCCTGGCCGATTCCGTCCTGCGTCTGATCTGGGATGAGAAACAAATCTCGCGGGTGGAAATTGCCCGCACCGCCGGGCTGTCCCGGTCCACCGTTTCCGAAATCATCAAGGAAATACTCCCCATGGGTCTGGTGGCCGAAATGGGTGAAGGGCCGTCCCGTGGTGGACGCCGTCCCATCGTCTTGGCTTTTCAGGATAATTCCTGTGTGATTCTCGGGGTGGAAATGGGAGGTGCCCATGTGGCTGTGGCCATGACCAACCTGCGCGGCAAGGTGCTGGCCTGGGAAACGGGTGAGCACCCGGTGCGCTCCGATCCCAAAGGCACCCGCAAGCTCATTGCCAAACTCTGCAGGAAGTGCCTGGCATCGCCCGAGGCCAAAGGCCGCCCTCTGGTGGGACTGGGCATTGCCGTTCCCAGTCCGGTTGATCCGGCCATGGCCGGTCACCTCTCCCCGGTGGTTATGCCCGCCTGGGAAGGAGAACTGGGCCTGGATGACCTCAGCAAAAAGCTGGGTGTACCCTTGCTTGTGGACAACGACGCCAACCTCGGTGCCCTGGCCGAATACTGGTGGGGTCGGGGCCGTGAAATTGACAACCTGGCCTATATCAAAGTGGCCACGGGTATCGGTTCAGGTCACATCATCGGTGGAGAAATTTATCGTGGCGCCACCGGGGTGGCTGGAGAAATTGGTCACCTGGCCATTGACCCCAATGGCAAACCCTGCATCTGTGGCCTGAACGGCTGCCTGGTCACCCTCGCCGGTGGCAGTGCCCTCATCGAACGGGCCCAGGATCTGATTCCCGAATACCCTCACAGCCTTCTGGTTTCCAAGGAAATCACTGTGGCGGAAATTGAAAGTTCGGCCCTGCTGGGCGATCCCCTTTGTCTTCAGGTCATCCGCGAAGCGGCCGCCCACCTGGGCACTGCCGTTGCCGGCTTGGTGAACCTGATGAACCCCGCCGCCGTAATTCTCGGCGGTGATCTGGCCAAACTTGGGGAACTGGTGCTGGCGCCCTTGCGCGAGCGGGTCCGCAGCCGCACCCTGGTCAGCTCGGTCACAGCAGCGGAAATCATGGTCAGCAAGCTGGGTCACCAGTCTGTGGCCGTAGGCGCTGCCACCCTGGTGCTCAAGTCAGCCCTCGGCGACTCCCGGCTGTTTCCCGCCATCCCGGCCGGAAAGAAAAAATCGTGAACTGGCGTACCACAATAGCAATTCTTGCAACTTGCGCGACCCTGCTTGGCTGCAGCGAAGAAGAGACAGAGGCAGAATACGGTTTAATCTGGCAGGATGAATTTGAAGGCCCGGCCGGACAGCTTCCCGATCCCGCCCACTGGCAATTCGATGTCGGCACCGACTGGGGCAATGCCCAGCTTGAATACGACACCAACCTAGCCGCAAACGCCAGTCTCGATGGCAACGGAAACCTGGCCATCACCGCCCTTGAAGAAGAATACGAAGGCTGCAGCTACACCTCGGCACGCATGAAAACCAAAGATCTCTTTGAGCAGAACAAGGGCCGCTTTGAAGCCCGCATCAAACTTCCGGTGGGCCAGGGTATCTGGCCGGCATTCTGGATGCTTGGAGCAAATATCGATGACGTTGGCTGGCCCAATTGCGGAGAAATCGACATCATGGAATATCTGGGTCACGAGCCTCGGGTTCTTCACGGCACCCTGCACGGGCCCGGTCATTTTGGCGGATCGGCCATCACCAACTCACACACTCTGGCCCAGGGTGGCTTCCACCTGGGGTTCCACGATTTCGCAGTGGAATGGGACCAGGGCATCATCACCTGGTATGTGGACGGCCATGCCTTCCACTCAGTCACTGCAGACGAGATGCCTCACGGCGCCACCTGGGTTTATGACCACCCATTCTTCATGATTCTGAATGTGGCTGTGGGCGGAAACTGGCCGGGGCCACCGGATGAGAGCACCCTCTTTCCACAGGTCATGCTGGTGGACTGGGTTCGGGTTCACGGTACCATCTCTCAGTAAGTGTCATTCTAAAAAAAAACGGCC
>JAOZJV010000480.1 GCA_029935695.1 Candidatus Krumholzibacteriia bacterium
AATCGCCGTTATCGAGACACTTGCCTCACTGTGGTGCGGCCTGGTCAGGAAAGAGGATGATATGGAACGCCACGTGCTTTATCCCGGATCGTTCGATCCTGTGACCCTCGGGCACCTGGATATCCTGGAAAGAGCCTGCTGCCTTTTTGACCGGGTAACAGTGGTTGTGGCCGAAATGGGCAAGGCGGGGATGTTTCCCGTGGAAGAAAGAGTGCGCCTTTTTCGTGAATCCACAAGTCACTTGCCCAACGTCGAGGTGCACCCCTTTGGTGGCCTTCTGGTGGATGAAGTGCGCAACCGGAAAGCAGTGGCTGTGATCCGGGGAATCCGCACCGCCGGCGACTACGAACACGAGTGGACTCTGGCCGGAGTCAATGCGCTTCTGGCATCAGAGGTTGAATATGTCTATTTTCTGGCTCGCCCCGGCATGGCCGCCGTCAGCAGCACCCTGGTGCGGGATGTGGTCAGGCATAACGGGCCCCTGGAAAAATTGGTTCCTGAAGCCGTCGTTCAAGCATTGCTTAAAAAATGACCTGATCGTCCTTAATTGAATTGCAAGCGGGAGTGTTGAATCGTGTTTTTGGATATTGCTACTATTACCCTGATTTCAGGTCGCGGAGGAGACGGTTGTGTTTCCACCCATCGGGAAAAATTTGTGGCTTTTGGTGGCCCTGATGGCGGCAACGGTGGCACTGGTGGCTCCGTGTGGCTGGAAGCCAGCAAAGAGCTTTCCACACTGCTCGATTTTCGGTACAAGCGCAGCTACAAAGCCAAATCCGGTGAAGCCGGGGGAGGACGAAAAAAAACCGGGGCCGATGGCGAAGACATCATCCTCAGAGTCCCCTGTGGAACCTTCATTCATAATGTTGAGGATAATCGACAAATTGGTGATTTGCTGGAACCTGGTGATCGGATTCTGGTGGCAGCCGGTGGCAAGGGTGGCAAAGGAAACTGGGAGTTCCGCAATTCCCGCAATCAGACACCCATGGTTGCCGGTGAGGGTAAAAACGGAATACAACTCCAGGTTCGCCTCGAGCTGAAACTCATCGCCGATATTGGCCTGGTCGGAGAGCCCAACGCCGGCAAGAGCACTTTGCTCTCGGTCATCACCGCGGCCAGGCCCAAAGTGGCCGATTACCCTTTCACCACCCTTGTGCCCAACCTGGGTATTGTCGACCTGGGCGATTTCACCAGCTGCACCATCGCCGATATACCCGGCCTCATTGAAGGCGCTGCTGATGGCAAAGGCCTGGGCCATGAATTTTTGCGCCATGTGGAACGCACCCGGGCCCTGATCTTGCTTGTGGACCCCACGTACGAGTCGCCCACCCGGGCCCTGGATGTTCTCAGGGAAGAACTCATTCGCCATGGCAATCGCCTGGCGGAACTTCCTTTTGCCGTGGTTGTGACCAAGCAGGATGTTCTTCCGGAAGATCGTTTGCAAGAGGTCATGGATGAAGCCCGCCAGTGGTGCACCAAACATGGGGGAATCGAAACCCTGCTGATTTCATCGGTGGCCCGCACTGGTATTGAACCTTTACGCTTCCTCATCAAGCGCATGTTCAACTACGACTACGGCCACGCTGAATTCGAATAAAATCTTCTTAATTTCCTGTTGAAAACCGTCCTCCCGGACTGGTTGATGCCATGTCCGAATCTTCAGAATTGGTCACTGCACCCATCACCCATTTGCAATCTGGTGATGCCATGTGGCCCCCTCTTTGGAATGAAATCAAAGATCCTCCTGCTGCGGTCAATGTTCAGGGTATGGCCCAAGTCCTGAAGCGGCCTGCTGTGGCCATTGTGGGCACACGCCGGGCCTCTTTGCGAGGCTTGGCTTTTGCCCGGGCTCTGGGTTTTGTGCTGGCTTCACGCCATTGGTGTGTCGTCAGTGGTATGGCTCTTGGGGTGGATGCGGCCGCCCATCGGGGAGCCCTTGAAGGCGGTGGCCCAACGGTTGCCGTGATGGGCACGGGTCTGGGCCGAATTTACCCCGCTGTTCATTCCCGTTTGCGCCAGGAAATTGAAAGCAATGGTTGTGTTCTTACGGAATACGAAGCCCAGGTGGGACCCCGGAAGTACCATTTCCCTTTGCGGAATCGACTGATCGCCGGTTTGGTGCAGGCGGTTGTTGTGGTGGAAGCGCCCAGACGCAGTGGAGCCTTGAACACTGCCCAGTTGGCTTTGGATTATAACCGCGAAGTTTTTGCGGTTCCCGGTCCGGTGGATCTGGATACAAGCCGTGGATGCCATCATCTGTTGCGTCAGGGTGCCCATTTGCTGGAAACAGCTGATGATCTGTTGCAGGTGTTGGGCAGTCCGGCAGTGCAACCTCATCGCCCGGATGAAATTCCTCAGTCAGTGGTTGATCCCGCTCACGGTTCGGCGGCCCGTTGGATTCTGGATCGTTTGGACTTTGAAGGAATCGGCCGTGATACTTTGCGGCGGCGTTTCAACGGCACCGAAGAAATGTGGGGTGAAGGTATGTTGGCCCTGGAGTTGGCGGGCTTGATTCGGCGGTTGCCTGGGGGACTGCTGGCCCGTACCATGTGGCGGGTGTGAGGCAAAGTTAAATGCAACCAGTTTGGAATGGTTGTCGTAATGATGCTTCTGGCAACATTCCAGCAACATTCCAGCAACAGGGAGAATCTCTTGATCAAGGTGAAGAACCTGGTAAAGAAGTACGGCTCATTACGGGCTGTCGATGGCATCAGTTTTGAAGTGAGCAAAGGTGAACTGTTCGGATTACTGGGACCCAACGGTGCCGGAAAAACCACCACTATCAGCACCCTCGCCACTTTATTGCCGCCGGATGGAGGCCAGGCCAGCATTGGTGGTCATGATGTGGCTACAAGCCCCGGGCAGGTCAGGCGCCTGCTGGGTGTCGTGCCCCAGGAAATTGCTCTTTATACAGATTTGAATGCCCGGGATAACCTGCGCTTCTGGGGTGAACTTTACGGCCTGGGCGGAAAATCCCTGGACTCCAGAGTTGGAGAATTACTGGAGTTATCAGCCCTCAGTGAGCATGCCACCCAAAAGGTGAGCACCTTTTCCGGCGGCATGAAACGCCGGCTGAATCTGGTGGTAGGCCTCATCCATTCACCGGAAGTTCTCTTTCTGGACGAACCCACTGTGGGCATCGACGCCCAGGCTCGCACCCGTATTCTCGATATGATCCGGCAATTGGGCCGCAGCGGTCTGACAGTGATTTACACCACCCATTATCTCGAAGAAGCAGAACAACTCTGCGACCGCATTGGCGTCATTGACCAGGGCTGCATGGTTGCTCTCGGTGACAAGGAAGAGCTCATCGCCCAGGTGGGGGATAATGATTTTGTGCGCTTGATGCTGGCAGAGGAACACCGCAGCCAACTTATGGCTGCCTGCT
>JAOZJV010000972.1 GCA_029935695.1 Candidatus Krumholzibacteriia bacterium
AAACCACCTCATCCTGGTCACCGTAAAGGGGCCAAAAATAGGCCGTGGACATTTTGCCTCTACCGGGTGGTTCCTTCTTTTTTCGTCCGGCCTTGACCGGAGTTTCATCCATTGCCAGAACTTTGCTCAAAAGGACTGATTTTAATTGGGCTTCATATACCGGAACCAGAAGCTCTGCAGTACGATGGACCCAGTTGGTCAGTGTTCCCCTGGCGATATTCACGCCACAGGCATTCATGCGCTGATGCTGGCGGTAAAGAGGAAGGTGATAGCGGAACTTGTCGATCAGAAGGTTGGCAAGCAAGCTGACATCGGCAAAACTACGGTCAAAAACCGTCCACGGTGGTGGACAGCATATTATTTCGTCTTCGATGGCATCAGCAGCAGCCTTCTTTTTGTAAACCCTGCGAACAAACTCCTTAACAAAGTAGCTGCCGGGTTTTTGAGCCAGATGCCGATTCTTCTTCTCACCAATAATTTCGTAATCCTCAAGATCCTTATCAGCAATGCCCGAGGGCAAAATGATTTGCTCCACTGGAACCGAGTCATCAAAGCGAAGATCGCCTTCATCAAGCTTGCGCCTGGATGATTTGAGTCGGCGTTCGTGGCCCGGAACCTTGACCACTGGTTCGCTGGCAGGCTCTGCCTGGCCAAGCTCGCCAAAAGTAAGTTGACGGCTATTATCCGGTGTGAGGTGGCGTTCACTTTTGGAGCCGAATAACTGGCGTTTTAGCCAGTCCAATTGTTGCTGAAGATTTTGATGGGAGGCAAGCAACGAAACGATCTCGTCTTGGTTCATTGAGGCTGCCCGTTCTTCGTTGCTCATGCCTCATGTTTATCATGTGCGGGTCCGCCCGCCAAGAACAATTCCATCCAAAATTAAACGAAATTGTTCCGGACTTAAACTCTGGGTTTGGTCCTGCCCTGGAATAGCAAAACGGCCCCTCTCCAACCGTTTGGCAAACAGGGCAAAACCAGTTCTGTCCCAGTAAATGAGCTTCAGATAATTGCCCCGGCGGTTGACGAAGACAAAGAGGCTGCC
>JAOZJV010000973.1 GCA_029935695.1 Candidatus Krumholzibacteriia bacterium
TTTTCCAATTCCGCCAGGACCACCCCCTTTTCCACCCAATCGCCTTCTTCAACCAGGACCGTTTGCACCCGACCAGTGGTGCGGCAGGTCAAATCAACCATGCGATCGGCTTCAATGACCGATGCGGCACGATAGTAGGAGCTGATCCCGTGGGCCTGGGCTTGAGCCAGTTGCACCGGCACGGGCATCACTTCGGGTTTGTCATCATCCCCGTCTTTATCATTGGAGGTTATTGAGTCACCGTTGGAATCGGCAACCGCTGGGGCATCGCCCAATCCAAAGCTGGCGGGCAAATGACCACTGAAGTACAAACCGGCACCCGTGCCACCGATGACCAGAACAAAAATAAAGACCAGAAACAGGGGTTTCCTTAAGAGTGACATCGTCCAAGCTCCTACGCTGGAAATGAAGAGACATTAATCAGGCCCGGGTGGCCCATGGAAAACAAGACGCACTGAAAGGGTATTGGTTGCATCGAATGTCTGATTTATTTTGCTTTCTGCGTCTTGCCAGCTGGAATTCCCAGTGCCAGAGAGCTATTTTCAAAGGGATCGGTTGGATATTTCCCATGCCAACGGATCACCTGAACTTTTGTATCCAAAGAGGGGTCAGAGCATGAAGAAGCTGGTCGAATGCGTTCCGAATATCAGTGAAGGCCGGGACCCGGCCATCATCGAAGCAGTCACCTCCGTTATCGGCGAAGTTGCCGGCGTGCATTTGCTGGATGTGGATCCCGGAGCGGACACCAACCGCACGGTCATCACCTTCATCGGCGATCCTGAGGGTGTGGCCGAAGCAGCTTTCCGTGTGGTCAAACGCGCAGCCGAGCTCATCGACATGAGTAAACAAAAAGGTGCCCACCCCCGCCACGGGGCCACCGATGTATGTCCCTTTGTCCCCGTGCGTGGCGTAACCATGGAAGAGTGCGTGGAGATTGCCCGCAAGGTTGGAAAGCGTATCGGAGCTGAACTCCAGGTGCCGGTGTATATGTATGAAGAAGCAGCCACCAGCAAAGAGCGGCGCAATTTGGCTTACGTGCGCA
>JAOZJV010000481.1 GCA_029935695.1 Candidatus Krumholzibacteriia bacterium
TTTGCTCAGCTTGCTGCACGAGTGCCCGCAGTGCTGGGTCAATCGTAGCACTGGCTTTGCTTTTTCTTGTGTTTTTTCGCCCTGGCTTGGCTCCTCCGGCCTGGACTCTGCGCTCACACTCCCGAACCGACAAACCTCTGGTACTACACAACTTAGCCAACTGCAGGCGTGCCGGGCCGTGAGGCATCCCCATCAAGGCCTTGGCATGTCCCCGGGTGATGCGCCCGTCTTGAAGTAAAAGAAGAATGTCTTTTTCCAGGGTTAAAACTCGCAGCATGTTGGCCACGCTGCTCCGTTTCTTACCCAGCATTTCAGCCAGCTCTTCCTGGGTCGCGCCGTAGGAATCCATGAGGTTGCGGTAGGCTTCAGCCTCCTCCACTGGGCCCAGGTCTTCCCGTTGGATATTTTCAAGCAGAGCCACTTTGAGGACTTCGGTTTCCTCATAGGTGCAAATCAAAGCGGGAACTTCGGCCAGGCCAGCCAGGCGGGCAGCCCGAACCCGGCGCTCACCGGCAACCACGCTGTATTTCAGAACCGATGGTAAGACATCGCTGTCAGGATGTTGTTTGGCGCTTTCGCCTGCTTTGAGTTTCCGCACCAGAACGGGCTGTAAAATTCCAACCTGCTTCAGTGAATCAGCCAACTCTTCCAATTTGTTAGGGTCAAAATGCTTACGGGGTTGGTCGACATTAAACCCAATCTCTTCAATGGCCAAATTACTGATGCCGTTGTTCTCTTCGGCCGCAAAGGTCAGACCTTTCAAGTCGGCACCTTTGATCAAGGCGGAAAGGCCTTTGCCCAGAACACTGTTCTTACTCATTGATGTCACCCTTCCTTTCCGCTTTAGCTGTTTTTGTTGATAACTTCTTGAGCCAGTTCCAGATAACTTCTTGCCCCCACACACTCTACATCGTAAAGCAGAATTGGTTTTCCAAACGAAGGCGCCTCGCTGAGGCGGACGTTTCTTGGAATTTTAGTCTGGTAAACAGTTTCTCCAAAAAAGTCTATGGCCTCATCTGCAACCGAGTTTGAAAGCCGGAGACGGCGGTCATACATAGTCAAAAGCACGCCTTCAAGACGAAGATCCGGGTTAAGTCCGCGCTGGACCAACTGAACGGTGCTCAAAAGCTGACTCAAGCCTTCAAGGGCATAATACTCACACTGGATGGGAATCAATACTGTGTCTGATGCAGTTAAAGCGTTCAAGGTCAATAGACTGAGACTTGGAGGTGTGTCAATAACGATGAAATCATAACCACCCCGAAGGGAAGCCAGGGCCTTTTTGAGAAAATTTTCACGGTTGGATTCACCAACTAATTCCACCTCGGCTCCAGCCAGACGCCGGTCTGATGGCAAAATATCCAAAAATCCAATGGCTGTGTTTTTTATGCATTGGTCAGCCGTCGAAAGCCCTAACATTAATTCATAACTAGTTCCTCCGTTTGGTGTTACACCAACACCACTGGATGCGTTTCCTTGAGGATCCAAATCCACAAGGAGGGTTTTTTTCTCTGCAACAGCCAAGCTGGCACACAGATTAACGGCAGTGGTGGTCTTCCCCACCCCGCCTTTTTGGTTGGAAATAGCAATAATTTTCGCCATTAAAGGCACCATTTTCTTTGTTTTGTATAATTTCAGCACGGGTAACCCAGGTTGGGTCAACTTGCATGGATTAGTTTGCCTGACGTGGCCCCCGGGGCCTGTGATTTTTTACAGGAAAGACAATGTACCGGATTGGAGATGGCTGCGTCAAGAGTGTCTGTGTGAATGGCCGTCTTTGTTCCACGTGGAACAACTCAAGTCAATGTTCCACGTGGAACACTACACCCGTGCTGAAATCTCATAAGAAGAAAGAACCAAAGAAGCCAGACCCTCTCCCGGGCCCATCAAAGGAACAACGCTGCCCCCAAGGGCGCGATACACGAAACCATCAATTTCACGAAACGACCCTTCAGTTGGGATTTTCAGCAAATCCAACAAATCCTGATCAAATTTCTGAGCAGGGGGGTAATACCGAACTATAAGAACGTCAACTGATGAGGAATTAGTTGAAAAGGCTCCCCGGAGCCCACCCAAAACCTCAGAATCGTCTAAATGGAGAGCCTTGAGAGAAATGACGACCGCCGAAGAGGCCAATCCAGGGCTGGAAAACACACCATCAAGGAAAGAGACCTCCCCCCATCTCCCACGCAAAACACCAAAGGTCGGCATTTGGGGAATTCGGTTTAGGCGATTCAAAAACCAGGCTCGTTTTTCCCGGGGCTCAACCAACCAAGTTTGCACCGGGCGGGTGATCTCAGGTGTAACTGTCGTTTTTTCAGAAAAAAGAATATGCCACAGTACTCCAGGAAGTCCCCCTCCTGAGCCAAGATCAAAATAATAGATCCGGGAAACAGCCCTATCCCCCTGCCTGGTTAGCTTATTCCAAACAGGCTCAAAACCACCAATGCACTGACCAAACAACCCATCAAGCCTGCCTCCTGTTTCCTGACGGGACACCAGATTGATTTGCTTGTTCCATCGCAGGATCTCATCTCTGAAGGATTCAATCAGTAATTCTGAGTTTTTAGCCCGGCCCTTAGCGTTCATTGTGACCCCTTGAGCCTTTTGACATAAACAACCAAAACAGCCAGATCTCCAGCCCTCACCCCGTCAATTCGTCCTGCCTGCCCTAGATTCCTGGGCTGAACCTTGTTCAATTTTTCCCTGGCTTCGTAACTCAATGCCGTCAACTGCATATAGTCAAATCCCGAAGGAAGCTCCAGGTTGTCCAAATGTTCCTGGCTGTGCAGCAATTTGTTTTGTTTGGCAATGTATCCATCGTAACGAATGTCTGTTTCAACCTGAAACATCGTTGCCTGAACAATTCGCGGACAATCTGTTTTGTTTAATAGCTCTTTAGATGCTAAATCAATAGACTCCCAAAGCCCATCTTCCACTTTAGCTTCAGATTTAAGCTCGGCCCACCCTTGCCCTGGAAAACGAAAGAAATCGGCAACCTTGAGCCGGCGCTCTTTGTTTTTTACAAAGACATTGGCCTTAAGGGCAATTTCATTCAGTCTTTCCACAAGATTCTGCCGGATCTTAAGCTCTTCCAAATCTTTTCCGGGAAGGATTCCAATCTCGCGAGACAGTTCAAAAAGACGGCTCTCCGTATTGTCGCAACGCAAGTGCAATCGGTGTTCGGCGCGCGATGTAAACATCCGGTAAGGCTCATCAATATCCTTGGTCACAAGGTCATCAACAAGGACACCAATATAAGCCTGGTCTCTCTTAATATTCAGCGCCGAAATTCCATCAAGAGAGCGCACTGCATTGACCCCGGCAACCAACCCCTGAGCAGCTGCTTCTTCATACCCGGAAGT
>JAOZJV010000032.1:0-7738 GCA_029935695.1 Candidatus Krumholzibacteriia bacterium
TCATTCGGGGAGGCAAAACTCGAATCGGCACCACTGGCCAAACAACCAGAACCTGCATCAGAAGAGCAACTTGCCTGATTCGCCCAGCCTCCCCCTTATTAAGACCGCCCCCTTCGCCCGGGGCGGTTTTTTTTTGCAGGGAAGGTTCTTAGTATCGGCGGGTCCATTTCAGTTCCAGCCCAGAGGCCTCTTCGCCCTGACCATAAGTCGAAATCAATTTGAAATACTGACTGAGCCTGTATTCCATGGTCATGAAATAAGTGCCGCTTTTCTCCAGAGACTGATTGTATTTCAACAGGACTTTCGGCGTGATGAACTTTCCAACCATGATGGTGCTGTCGCCCGCTGAATCAGATCCCATTTCCACCATGTCCACCCCAAGGGTGTTGGACATCTGGTTCTGAATACCGGCGCCACCAAAGACCACGGCCAAAGCAGCCAGGTTCTCCCGCAGCTGGGTCCCGGGGTCGTTCTCCTCATTGGCCCGACCCCGCTGATCGTTGTCCAAATCATTAGCCGGTTGACCAAACAAAAGCACGGCGATGATGTCGGCTTCATTCATGTCCGGTTCAGATGTCAATTCCACCACTGGATCATCTGCATAACCGGTAATTTTCAGGTAAATGATATAACCGGAAATATCGGAATCCAGCTGGATATCCAGATGAGGATTGGGAGGCGCGGTATTGTTGAAACGGATATCCGCTTTCTCCACATTGAAAACATTGTTCATGAATTTCAGAGTTCCCTGCCGCACTCCGGCATGACCTTTGAGAACAACCATGGCCGTGCCCTCAAGGTCCACACCCCTGGTGGCCACCAGGCTTCCTTCCAATTCAATATTCAGCCCATAGCCGTTGACAATCATGTTGCCTGGCATTTCCAGACTCACATTCAATTCGGGAATGAATGGGGGTTTTGAATCCACCAGTCGAGGTCCCAGGTCATCCGGTTGAACCGGCCCTGCCGTATTCACGGAATCATCCCCCGCGCGGGCCTCCTGCATGGCCAGCCACAGCATCGATTCACCTTCAACATCAAGCAGCGTCCGGGGCAGTTCAGGAATTCTGATATACCCCGACTTCACTTCAATTTCCCCGGTGATCACCGGCTCAGACACTGTTCCTTCGAGATTGGTGGCAATACTCAGGGCCACTCGGGAACGGTTGGGTAAATTCACTTCCAGTTCTTTGATGCCCACATGTCCGCCGAGCAGGGCATCAAGCAGGAAACCCTGCGATTGCTCAGAATTTTCCTGAGTGATGTTTCCTGTTTGCTCCAGGATCTCTCCCTTAAAATCTAAAATCCCGGACAAGGCCACATCCGGCGGCATGACCTGATTCAGTTGGGACAAATCAAACTTCTGCTCAGGAAAATGAACTTCCAACCCCTTGGCGGGATCAGGAATCCATTTGCCCGTTTCCAAATCCGGACTTCCGGGCCAGCGGAAACTGCCTTTGAGAAGGGAAGTCGCATCGGCATGAAGATTCAGGTCAGCACCCAGCCCGCTCGAATCACCGCGCACCAGATAAAAATTCAAGTCTGCCCCAATTTCCGGATCATCCCGGTGAGGCAGCAAAAGCGCCCTGGCCCGCCCAGTGAAAGTGGGCCCCTCCGAACCGCCTTCCAAATCTATATTGGCCTTGATGGATAAGTCTGTCCCTCCTCCATTGCTCCAGATTTCATTGGGTGCCACATCCATCAGAAAAGACTCCTGCATCAACAAATCCAACACCAGTTGCATGGTCAAACCCGACTCATCCAGGCTGCAATCCAGGGCAATATCTCCCAGGCTGCCTTTCAAATCAAAATCCTGAACCTGCAGATCCCTGGGGCCGGGTCCATAGATGATGGTTGCCGGATGTTCGGTGCGCATGGTGCTGTCCAGGCTCACCACCACCAGAGAATCGAGGGTGATGGTGCGCAAGGTGTCGATGATGCCGGTGGCGCCGAGGGCCACGGTTCCCAATGGTGACCAAACCCCCAGATCAAAACGGTGGGAAAGGGAATCGGGCCGGCTCAAATCTCCATCCCATTTCAGTTGCAGCGAATCCAGGGCCACAGCTCCCGTCGTCAATCCCTGCTCGAGGTTCAATGCCACTTCCGCCAAACGGTCGCGGGTTCGGATGGATGCTGTTAATGCAGGCACTTCAAGATCGGCCGTGCGGGCTGCGGCCACCAGGTCCAGATTAACATCGGGCAGGGGCCATTTTCCCTTCAAGTCAGCCTGCAAATCGAAACTGGCATCGGCGCCGGCCAGAGCCGGACCACCCAACAGGTGCAACAGAGCCGGGTCGTCCATCCCTGCTTCCAGTCGGGCGTCCACTTCAGTGGAATCCACCGTGCCGGAGAATGCCAGCCGGGTGCCCCAAAGAGCCAGGTTCAAAGTATCCACCGTGGCTCGCCCTTCATCCACGGCCGCCACCAGCAGAAGATGGTCCAACCAGGATGTGTCTGAAAAATCCAGGCGCACGCGGCCGGTGGGATTGGGCTCCGCTAAATCAGGCACCGATGCCTCCACCTGAAAACCACCCATCAGGCAGCCGGAGATTTCTTCAGGAAACTCTTTTGGCAGCAAAGGCCTCACATGATCCGGGCCTGGCAACGCCCCCTGTCCTTCCAGCACCACACTCAATCCCGTGTCCGTCCAGCTGCCGTGTCCATCGACCCGCAGGCTCACCGGATCAGCTTTCAGCCAGGCATCCCTGACAGCTGGCGGACCAGCTTCCGGCAACCGCACAAACAAGCTGTCCAACTGAAATTCACGTTTCTGGCAATCGGCACTCACAGCCACATCAAGTTGATCGGCATTCAGAACCATCAACTCATCACGCAGCATTTCCAGCCTCACCCGGCCCTGACCCAGGTGAGCAAACACGCCACGGCCCGTCCGCATTTCCAGAGTGGCTTCAAGACCTGCCTCTTTAAGGGTCAGCGTATCATCCACCTTTGTATCGCGGATCTTTACCCGGAAATTTTCTACGGCCACCGAAGGAATCATGGGCAGATCTCCTTCCCGCAGGAAGAAGGCATAGGCAGCCTGGGTGTCAGGCTGGGCCGCGGCGGCGGTGTCAACGATGACAGGGAATAATTCCATGATGGTGGGAACATCCACCGGCCCGGCGGTTAGGGTCAGCTGCCGCACCAGCAGGTCCCTGTCTCGCAAGGCTTCCAGATCCACTTCCACAGCCAGTTGAGAAACCTGGGCCAGGGTGTCGCCCACTGCGGCACCAGCCAGGGAATCGGTGGCCGCCACCCGCCACACCAGGCCTTCAAATTCCAGGCGTCCCAACCCGGGCCAGGAAATTTCTTCCACGGTTAATTCCCCGGGAAGGAACCGATGAGCCTGCCCCATTGCCACCTTCAGCAAGCCACTGCGCCCGGCAGGTAAAACCAGCACCGCCACGACAAGCACCAGCACAACCAACAGAGTCAGCAGCAGCCCGCGCAGCACGCGCCACCCCTGACCCAGCAGCCTTCTGATGCGAAGGATTGTTGTATTCTGAGTGCTTACCATGGGTAACCAATCCCGAAGAGCCATTTGTCGCGAGGTTCATTGTCCTGACGATTCCATGCATTGACGGCGTAGGATATGCGCAGCGGACCCAAAGGTGTGATCAAATCCAGAGCCACACCCGGGGCACCGCTGATGGTCCCAAATTCAACATCTGTGGCCTCACGCCACACCTGCCCCGCATCCACAAACACGGCTCCTGCGAAAAACCACACCAGGGGAAAACGCATCTCAACCCCGGCCAACGCCACAAATTGTCCACCACGCGGATCACCAGCGGCATCCTTGGGACCCAGATGGCGTCGTTCATAACCGCGCATGGTGTTGTAACCACCAGCATAAAAACGGCGGTTGGCCAACAAGTCCGCTGCATCACCCAGGGCTTGGCTGGCACCCCCGCGAAGGCGTCCCCCAAGAACCCATCCATCGTTCAAACTTGTGAAACGAACACCATCAAGCTGCAATTTCCAATAGGGAGATTCAGACAATCCATAGGGCGGAGAGACCGTGACCGATACTTTGATATAATGCCCTGATGTGGGCGACAGGGGATCGTCGGTCCGGTCCCACTTCCAATCACTCCATAATTCAAGCATCTTGCCCTGGGCATCCGGGGCTTCATCCGGGTCGGGCGTGAAGGTTTCCACATCCACTTGGGAGACGGAAATTCCCACCTTCCAGATATCCCGCAGATTCGGCCGAAAAGATTGAATCAACTCCACTCTTTCTTCCTGTGAGTGGAAGGCATCTTCTTTCTCTCTCTCGGAAATAAAACCAAAGCTGGTGCGGGACCGGGGTGTGAGCCAACCCAGCCAATAAACACTGGCGCCCAGGCTTTGTTCATATTCACCGAAAACCCCACTGACATTGAAACCAACACCGTGCTTAAAAAGGTTGTTGTGATTCCAGCCCAATCGGACCATCCAGGGGTTGTCGGACCAGGTCCCGATGCCGGCGCGCCAGGTGCGCATGCGGGCATTTTCCAACTTGGTTTTAAGCAGCAGGGATCCTGGTTTAATATTCTCTGTTTCCAATTCCACGTGGCCGAACAGCTGGGTGCTCCTGAGATCAAGAGCTGCCTGGCTCAGACCTTCACTGGAATACTCTTTGCCCGGCTCCCAATCCATCACTCGCAAGGCCACGGACTTGAGATCCTCGCTGCATCCCACAACCACGACTGAATCCACCACACTGTAGGGTCCGGCCTCCACATCAAATTTCAAGTCCACCCGGCCCTCATTATAGCCCACGAGTTGAGCTAAAATTCTGGCCGATTCGAAACCCGAATTCAAGAGGGTTTCCTGCAAAAAATTGGTCGCTGATTCAATATCATCATCACGAAAAATCTGCCCCTCGAAAA
The DNA here is from genome assembly GCA_029935695.1 of Candidatus Krumholzibacteriia bacterium. Lineage (GTDB taxonomy): Bacteria > Krumholzibacteriota > Krumholzibacteriia > LZORAL124-64-63 > LZORAL124-64-63 > LZORAL124-64-63. Next base: position 4,875 of record JAOZJV010000032.1, read on the forward strand.
TGATGCCTTTTTTACTGGTGTCGGGAAAAGCAACCCTTGATGGCCACCCTTCCAGTTCCAGGTGTCCCAGCAATACCCCCGGGCCCGGTTGCACAGTGATGAGGATGGTCAATTGGCGGGTTTCTTTGTTGATCTCGGCCGTCGGATGGGTTTCCGCCAGGGGATAACCATTTCGGGCCAGAAACAGGCGAATGCGGGCCAGATCTTCCGCCAGCAATTTCTCTTGAAACGGCGGCCGTTTAATACCCAGGAGTTTCCGCTGCCCGTTGAGGGCCAGCTGATTTTTGAAATCAGCAGAAACACCCTCAGGCAAACCGGCCAATTCAAAAGAGGTTATTTCCCAATTGTTGTACCGGCTCCAGTTTACCTCAGCAGCGGCAGGCGAGGCCATGACGTTGGCAAGCACCACAAACACCAGGGCCACCAACGAGCGCCCCGGACCATTTAAGAAAAATACAGTGCCTGAAAAACTGGTAATCATTTGCCCTACAGTAACTCTCCCGTCAAAGGGTGTAAATAACAGCAAGGAAGCCGTGGCATTTTTTCTCTGCTGGCGTATGCTGGTGATCACTCAAGAAAGGACCATCATGCTCTATTTGGACTACAACGCCACCACTCCCGTGGATCCAAGGGTGGCCGATGCCATGCAACCCTTTTTGCGGAATTATTTTGGCAATCCTTCCAGTGGCCACGCCCTGGGCCGGGCCAGCCGCAAGGCCATCGACAAGGCCCGCGGCCAGGTGGCTGCCATGCTGGGGGCTCATGCCGATGAAATCATCTTCACCAGCAGTGGCACCGAAGCCAACAATCACGCTATCATCGGTGGGGCCAGGGCCCGTCAAAAACAGGGCAACCATATCATCACCTGCACCGTGGAACATCCCGCCGTCACCGAAGTTTGCAAACACCTGGAAACACAGGGTTTCAGCTTCACGGAAGTGGCGGTCGACTCCCAGGGGCGCGTGCCGGTGCAGGCCGTGGCCGATGCCTTTAAAGATGACACGGTGCTGGTGACGATCATGCTGGCCAACAACGAAGTCGGCACTTTGCAACCCATTGCAGAGATCGCCCAAATAGCCAGGGAGCGCGGCGCCCTCATGCACACCGATTGCGCCCAGGCCGTGGGAAAGGTTCCCGTCAACCTGGTGGATCTTGGGGTTGACATGCTCTCTCTGGCTGGTCACAAACTGTACGGTCCTAAAGGCATTGGAGTTCTTTGCCTGCGCAGGGGCATCGAAATTCCCAACCTGATGCACGGGGCCGGGCATGAAAACGGGCGCCGGCCCGGGACTGAAAATATTCTGGAAATTGCCGGCCTGGGCGAGGCCTGCCGGCTGGTGGCCGAAGATGTGATGGAAGAAGGAGTGCGCCTGGCCGGTTTGCGGGATCACCTTGCTCAGGCTCTTCTGGCTGTGTACCCCACCGCCCACATCAACGGGCATCCCCAATTTCATCTGCCCAACACCCTGAGCATCAGCTTTCCTGATCTGAGGTCTGATGAAATCATGGCCGCCATGCCTGATGTGGCTGTTTCCGCCGGTGCTGCCTGCCACGGAGGAGGCCCGGTGGCAAGTCATGTTCTGACGGCCATGGGCGTGCCGGAATCTCTGGCACTGGGAACCCTTCGAATCTCACTGGGGCGCATGACCACCTCTGCGGAAGTGGAATTGGGAGCAGAAAAAATTGGGAAGGCAGCCTTGCTGGTTCGGGACCGTCAAAAGTTCTAGTCGGTCTTCTTATCCGGTTCAGGAACTGAGGGCAACAATTTCTGCAGCTGAGTCTGCAAGGTGGGGCAAGGATTCTCTTCGGAGAGAATTTCCGCCAGAGTCGTGGTGGAAAAAGCCTGCTCGACCATGGCCATGGCCTGGTCCAACCGGCGGTGCAGAGGGCAAAGAGCCGTGTGGTGTTCGTCCAGATCCAGAGGACAGCTTTCGATACGCTGCAAAGGATTTACAGAGTTGAGGATTTGCAGCAGGGTAATATCTTCGGCCGAACGCACCAGAACAAAGCCACCCTTCAATCCCCGGGTGGAATAAACCAGTCCACCGCGCACCAGGGCCTGCAGTACTTTGGACAGATAACTCTGAGGCACCAGCATGGTTTCCGCAATTTGCCGAGTGGTCATGGGCGACCCATCTCCGGCAGCAAGGGCCAAAACCGCCCGCATGGCATATTCAACTGTTTGGGAAAACACACAAACCCCTCACGTAAAACCAATTTCTGCTTAAAGTGGATATCAAGGTCGAAATTACTCTCCAAAGTCCTCTTTGTCAATCTGGCTGCTTTCAATTAGAAAGCCGCCCCAGAACGAGCTGAGGCGGCCAGCGCGAGGGGGGGTATCCTCACACTCCATCGATTCGATAATGACCCCACCCGGCGAGGCCCATGCCCCATATGGCAGTTTGGTTTGCGGTTCCGTCCTGTCAGATTACAGGATGGTTCATTATCCACTTGTACAGACAAGAGGTTGCAGGGATGATGCCAAATGAGTGAAATCCCACCCACCACATCTAACTTTTTTAATTACAATTAGTTACAGACCACAAAAAGAGAAGCGGAGTATATATGGCAGAAAAACACACGCGAAACTGTCCCTTTAGGGACACACTCGCCCCCAGGAGGACACACCCCGAGGGGACAGTCCAAAGCAGGGTACGCGCCCTGTTCAGCGTGCCACCACCCGGGAGCGCTGGATTTGGTCTTCCACAGCTGCCAGAAGGATTTCTGGATCAAATGGCTTGGTGATGAACTTGCAAACCCCACCTTCCCTGGCTTTCCGGTAATCTTCATCTGTGGTACAGGCTGTCAGGTATATCACCGGGATATGACAGGTTTCGCCAATATTTCCCAGGCGTTCAACAACC